>JAYTBK010000387.1:0-3125 GCA_043737035.1 Bacteroidota bacterium
AACTCATGTTTTTTATGTTAAATATTTATCATTTGCAGCATTCGTTGCATCGTGCAACCAGAGGCTAAAAAGTGGAGCGCAAATATACTAGAAAATTTCGAATGATGCCAACTATTTTTCAAATCAAGTCAATAAAAAACGCCCCATCTGGTGGAGCGTTTCTTATAAATATTTAATTTTTATTCAACAATTAGTTTTTTTGTTACCCGCTGGTTGTTGGCTTCAATATTAATCATGTATATGCCTTTTTCAATATTGCCATTTTTATTGATGATGTATGTTCCGATGGTATCATCCAGTGTTATCGACCCAGACTCTTCAATTACTCTACCAAAAATGTCAACTACGCTTACTTTTACTTTTTCATTATTGTTGCCGTTGAAATTAAGAGTTGCGCATGAATTGGTTGGGTTTGGATAAATAATCAGTCCTAAATTATTTTCTAAATCATTCATGCCAACCGTTCCCGAAAGGTTAATCTGATCTATATAAATATTATTTGAACCTCCGCCAGCAGCTTGCCCTCTAAAGTAAAAGCGGAATTTAACGCTTGGTTTATTATTTAAAGCATTTAATAATGCGGGGTTAATAACTGTTTGTTTCCATTGAACAGCGGTAGGTACAAAAGCTGTAGAAGTTGTTCCGCCTGTGTTTGTTGCCATTGTATTGAGGCTCGGCACGCTTAATACATTGCTCCAAGTTCCGCCACAATCTGTTGTATATTGTACTTTAAATGAATCGACCTGAGTTGTGGTTTTTTTCGCGTAAGCATAATACCAAGACATAGAAATGTTTGTTGTTGTTGTGAAATTATAAATCATCGTTTCAAAAACATCCAATTGATTGCTTGAACTCGATTGCGAAGCATTATTTAAAAAAATACTTTTTGCAGTAGAATTTGCTCCGGTGGCGGTATTAATGTCCCAAGCTACGGAGCCTGTATTGTAGTTTGTAACATTTAATCCCAATAAATTTCCACTTTCCAAATCATGTGTGTAAGGTAAAATTGATCCCGCCCCACCTTGAACCACGGTAACATAAACAATTGATTTTGTGTTATTACCCGTTACGTTGGTTGCTGTAATTGAAACAGAATATGTGCCGGGAGTTGCATAAGTAACAATTGGCGCGGTTGAAGTGGAAGTTGCAGGTGAGCCGCCGTCGAAGTTCCAAGATACTGATCCCGAACCACCAATTTGGCTCATGTCTGTAAAGTTGATTGGGTTGTTGGCACAAACGATGGTTTTATTCCCCACAAAATCGGCTAACGGTGTGCAGGTCGAACCAGCCGCAAGGCCAGTAGCAACTTGGTTAGATGCAATTGATAAATTATTTCTTCCTCCTAAGGTGCTTGCTAATGCGGAACGCATACGATTTATCTGCATTTGGGTAAACATTTTCGGGCATGAAGAATAATCCATAATGTTTTCGATGTTTTCGATGGGATCGCAGCTAGTATATGGGCCAGCATTATTACCAGGGCAGGTGCTAAAATAACCTTTTGTATTAGGCGTATCGCTTAATCCATCGTCACCGCAGGCAACACCCGGATTATTTGTACTTCCAAAGGTATGAGAAAGGTTTAACCAATGGCCAATTTCGTGACTTAACGTTCTGGAGTCATGTGGATCAGACTGTGCAAGTTGGTTCCTTAAAACAACAATTGCATCGCCTTTATTTCCATTACTTGTATAAGGAGTGCCGCCCGGCAAATAAGTATACCCACCAATATATGAACCCGACGTTACTGGACAGGTGTTTGTTGAACTGGCAATACACTCTACAATGTAAACGTTTAAATATTGGTTAGTTGGCCAACGCCCAGTGCCACCTGTACCCGAGTAGTTATAAGCTGGGGTATTTTGGTTCCAATAAATGCTTTCAGTATTATGACGAATGATGCCATTTGTACAATTTCCCAACGGATCTTTTTTAGCAAGTGCAAAACGAATATCCGAATCAATGTATAAAGAAGCAAAATTTGAATTTATTGTCGTCACATCGTTTCCCAATTTACCATAATCGTTATTTATATAAGATATAAGATTAATAAAGGTTTGATCGGTAACTGCCTGTTGCCCCATTATGTGAAAAACCACCGGAATTACTGATTGAGTGGCGGTAGTACGCTGCGCCGAAGCTGAAGTTTTAGAGTACGCTTTATATTCCGCGTCCATTTGAGACTGAATAAGTTCGTATTTCAATTTAAGATTTGGATCTGCTTTAAAACCTTCTTCCATTGCATTGTATGTATTACAAGGGATTAGCGTAAGTTTTGGTTCCTGAGCCCAGATATTTAAGCTTAAAGTTGTGCTTAAAATTAATAGTAACGGTTTTTTCATTAGGGAGTAAAATAAAGTTGAATTATAAATTTATGAAATTATTTTCAAATAAAAAAAATTCCAAAGAGTTTACAGAATTGGTGTGATTAACTACGAACACGTCCTTATTTTTTATTGTATTCTTTTACGTTTAGCGCCATCATTTGTTTCATGGTTTTATCCATTCCTTCCACGCTTCCGTCCAAAAATATAACATTACCGTTACCCTGCTCAGCGAAATTTTTTACAGATTCCGTCCACATGCTAAATAGAATGAGTGATGTATCAAGGTTTGATTCCTGCATTTGTCTCGCTGCTTCAGCCATACCTCTGGCAACTTCTTCCCTAAATAAAGCAATTCCTTGTCCGCGCATTTGGGCTGCTTCTTTTTCAGCTGTGGCCGATATTTTTATAAAGTTACCCTCCGCTTCAGCAGCTTTAGTACGTGTAATTAATAACGCTTGTCCTTCATTTTCGGCGGCAGCCTTTAAATTATTACTTGCTACAACTTTTGCCATCGAACGCATCACTTCTTCGTCAAATGTAATATCGTTCAATTGAAGATCGAGTAAATGATACCCCCATTCTTCAAGCATTACATCCAGCTGTTCTTTCACCGCTTCAACTATATCACGCCTAAGCGATAAAACCTCCGATTGTTTTTTGGTAGCGACAAAAGCTCTTACCGAACCTTCTATAGATCGCACAAGTGCCTGCATTAAGTTTTTCTCATCAATAAATTTAAACGCAACATTTTTAATTGATTCCTCGTTTTGATTGATAACCGCATACAATAACATGGCT
>JAYTBK010000388.1:0-7745 GCA_043737035.1 Bacteroidota bacterium
TCTGCCGATGATACGCGCAAACAATTGGTAGTTTCAAAAATTATTTCGCAGGAGCAAGGTTTAGCTTCAAAATACATCAGTTATGTTTACCGTGCTAAGAACGGAAGCATATGGATTGGATACCAAGCAGAAAACAAAATTGACAGATTGATTTTAAATAAAGACCTTACGTTTTCTGTTACGAGTTATCCAATTACCAATCTTCTAACATTTAATGTTTCCTGTATTATTGAAGATCTGGAATCGAATATTTGGATAACTTCTAACGATGGCGTTTGGAAACTAAACCCCAAAACCGAATATGTAAATAATGAATTTTCAATTTTCAAAAATGTGCAAACCATTGCCGAAGATTGGAATGGAAATATGTTTTTAGGAACATCGGATGTTGGCACTATTATTTTAAAAAACAAACTTAAAGTGCGGTATTTCGAGAATGGCTCAGCATCAGCTTTTGAAAAAATCACCACCGAAAACGGCATTAGCAGCAATTGTATTAACACCATACTTTTTATGAAAGGTGTGGTTTGGTTTATATCAAATAACGGATTGAACGAAATTAAAATAGATACTTATCTAAATCGCATCAAAGAAATTAAAACGTTTGATAAAGGCCAAGGATTTGCCTCTTATGATAATAAACCAAATACTTCCGTTTTTGACTTTAAGAAATCTATTTGGATTGGATCCATTGAAGGCCTTACAGAATATCAGGGAACGGCCGAAAAACTTCCCAATAAGGCGGCGCAACAGAACCTGCCGGTTTTTATAAATAAAATACTGATTGAAAGTAAAAGTTACGATTGGACAAATGATACGCTTTTTAAACACGGCGAACTATCAGCAATATCATTTGATGGATTTTTTAACTGGTATAAAATCCCTAAAGAACTGGATCTTGATTACCTCCACAATACCATAAGCTTTGTGTTTAATACAGATAATGTTGCTGAGCAAAAACAGGTTAATTATAAATGCAAACTCATTGGCTTTGATAAAGAGTGGGGCCTTATTTTTAATGCAAACGACCTAACGTACCGCAACCTGCCCGCGGGTGATTATAACTTAGTTATTAAAGCGTCGTTGAGTAATGATTTTACCTACGCGAATGAGTATACGTATCATTTTAAAGTAAGACCGCCTTTTTACAAAACAACGGTTTTTTATATGATCATTGGCTTGGGTTCTGTGGTACTTTTATATTTTTTTATTATTAATCGCGAACGCCGTTTAAAACGTGAGAAATTAAAACTCGAATTGATAGTTAAAGCACGTACGGCAGAAATTGAAAAGAAACGAATAGAAATAGAATTGCAAAAAAACCTGATACAAGGTATTAACAACGATTTAACAGATAGCATAAAATACGCGCAACGCATACAGCAAACAATATTGCCCGATCCAACCAAATTATTGAATCATTTTACCGAATATTTTGTCTTTTATAAACCACGCAATATTGTAAGCGGCGATTATTACTGGATAAAGGAACTCAATAATGTAATTTATGTAGCAGTGGTGGATTGTACAGGACACGGGGTGCCGGGAGCGTTTATGTCGCTAATATCGAGCAGTATTTTAAACGAAGCAGTTGACGAGAATATTTTAGAAAACACCCCTGCTAAAATGCTTGAATATCTACGTAAGGAGATAACGTTGAGGTTAAGTCAAAATACCACCGATCAAATAAACGATGGATTGGATATTTCTTTAATTTGTTACAATAAAAAAAATGCAACGCTTGAATATGTAAATGCTAACAGGCCGTTATATATTATCTCAAACGATGAACTCATTACTTTGGTTTCGGAGAATATAAATATTGGGGGCCATGCCGATTTTGAAAGTGTAATACCAACAAAAACCATTTCAGTAAAACCAGGCGATCAGTTGTTTTTATTTACCGATGGCATTACCGACCAATTTGGCGGTGAGAAAAATAAAAAGTACAACCCTGCACGCTTGCGCCAATTCCTGCTGATGAACAACCACCTCTCGCTCGATCGTTTAAAAACAGGACTCACTACCGAAATTGAAGAGTGGCAAGGAACTTATGAGCAAACTGATGATATATTGTTGATAGGTTTAAAAACTTAGAAGCGAATATGTACATTAGTATGTGATCAATTTTAAAAGTGCGCCTTTTTTAAAAGTACTATTGCCGTATTTGGCAGGCATTTTATTTGTACAATACAGCGGCCAAATTTTAAACCCTCATGTATATTTTCTTTATGCAGTTTTATTTTTAATATCTGGTTTTACATTACAACGGTTTATTGGCAAAACAACTTTATTTAAGAAACATGTTTACACGTTAGGTGTAAACTTATTTTTATTTGTGTTGGCATTTGAAACCTGTTTTTTTTACAATGCTAAAAACTGCAATGCGCATTACTCGCATTTTGTGGGTTTAACAGAACAGCCATTTATTGCAACCATTACAGATATCCCTGTAAACACCGGAAAATTTACAAAAATAACTGTGCAAGTAAATGCGGTGCAGTATAATAAAAAGTGGAAGTATAGTTGCGGGAGTTTGATCATGTATTTAAAAAATTCGGGTGATAAGACATTCCAAATTGGCCAACAATTTTACACGCGTTCCAAATTTAGTTATATCAATGAACCGCAAAATCCCGGAGAGTTCAACTATAAACGTTTTATGGAATATCGAAACATTTATAATGTTGCGTATAGCGAAGCATTAAGTATTTACAACACGGGCAAAATTGACGTGCCTTTTTCGCTTTCCTCGTTAGGCTGTACTATAAAACAAAACATAGTAAGTGCTTTACGAAACACTAACTTATCGCAACATGCTTTTTCTATTTGCAGTGCCTTGCTTGTAGGATACGATGATGAAATTGAAGGAAGCGTACTTACAAGCTTTTCGCACTCAGGCACCCTGCATGTGCTGTCGGTTTCGGGTATGCATACGGGAGTACTTTACGTAGTTTTAATTTGGCTCTTTAGTTTGCTTGATAAACATAACAGATATGCTATAACAAAATGCTTTTGCATTATTATTATTCTGGGCATGTTTGTTTTAATAACCGGGTTTTCTCCTTCGGTACTGAGGGCGTCTTTAATGCTGGCGCTTATTATAATTGGTAAAACATTTAAAAAGGGCGGCAACGCTTACAACACCTTACTTTTTAGCGCGTTTTTACTTCTACTTTATGATCCATACCTTATAAACGACATCGGGTTTTTACTAAGTTATTTTGCGGTTTTTGGCATCATGTATTTGTATCCCATTTTAATGTCGGCGTTTTTTGTGGAAAATAAAATTTTGAAATGGTTTTGTAGCGTAACATTTATGTCGGTGGCGGCAACTGTATTTACGTTACCAATATCGTTGTATTATTTTCATCAGTTTCCTGTTTGGTTTATTTTTTCAAACCTTATCATCATCCCACTAAGTGTTGTACTAATGGGCGCTACAGCTTTGCTTTTAATATTTTATAAAATTGTTTTGGTAAAACAAGCCATTGTTTGGGCGATGAATTTTTTGACCTCACTAATGCTTTGGTTCACGCAACTTACCGATTCAAAATCCTTTGGTTTTATCGATAATATTCCCTTTACGATAGTTGATGTATTTTTTAGCTCGTGCGTTATTGGCCTTGCATTGCTGGTTTTTTCTTCTAAAACATATAAAAGTGTGGTGTTATTTTTTTTGTGTTGCATTGCTTGGTTAGGATGTTCCGTTCTTTGTAATATTAAGGAACTTAAAGAGCGAGAATTAGTAGTGTTTAACGTAAAGCACAAATCGGCTTATGCAATGCGTGTTGGGCAAACGGTTTATCTAAATTCAACCGATCTTACCGAAAAGGAATTTCAACGTTTCGTAAAACCCTATTTGCTAAAACTCTCCAATCTAAAAGTAGTTGCACAAAAAGGAGATATTTTAACCTATAAAAATTTTACATTTTTACACGCCACAGGCACATATCAAATTCCTCAAACGGATTCTGTTGGGTTTATAATCGTTAGTCAAAATGCTACAATAAATGTTGGAGGTTATTTTAAGTATAAACCATTGATAATTGCCGATTGTACTAACAGTAATAAATTTACACAGCAGTTAAAAGATAAATGTTCTGCATCCAACATTCCATTTTATTCGGTAAGGGAGAGCGGAGCACTTATGGTAAATTTGTAAGCGTAGCAGAAACGAATTATTTTAAAATCGTATAATAGACAAAATATGAAATTGCGAATTGGAGATAAAGTACGATTTTTAAATGAGGTTGGTGAAGGCACGATCGTTAGTTTTAAAGATAAGGAAACGGTGTTTGTTGAAATGGCCGATGGGTTCGAAATTCCTTATCTTACCAAGCAGTTGGTTCCCATACACACAGAGTTGATTTTAAATCCGGAAGTGGAAAACATAGACATTGTACTTGAAACCGTGTTATCAGATTGTGTTTATTTTATTATAGAACCCGATCACGAAATGCCACTGCTGGTTAGCGAGTATAAATTTTACCTTTTCAATTCCTCATCATACAATATCAGTTTTACCTACTCAGTAAAAGATGATTCGTATTTTCAAACACTTAAACATGGCGATTTGGGCGCATACCAAAAAGTGTTTTTAAAGCAGGTTAAAAAAAGTTTTTTCCAAGAGTTTGCTTATCATAAAATTGAATGTTTGTTTTATAAAAACATGCATTACAAATCGCAAATCCCCTTGGCCGAAATATTGTTTATTAATGAACGCACTGTTTCTAACTCAGGCCTTGTAAAACATGCCGAATTTAAAAACACAGTGTACGCTTTTATTTTAAAAGACGATTTTTTAGACACCAGAGTTGTGGAACAAACATTAAATCCGGAAGACTTAACCCGCTTAAAAGCGATTAAGGAATTTAAGCAGCCACTAAAAACATCTGTTGCCAAACAAAAAATAAAAGACCTTACCCGCGAAATCGATTTGCATATAGAAGAGTTACTTGATTCATATAAAAACCTTACCAATGGCCAAATTTTAAACATACAAACCGAACGCTTTGAAAAAGAAATGGAGCATTGCCTGAGCAACGGAATAAAAAAATTAATTGTAATACACGGCGTTGGTAACGGAAAACTAAAGCAAGAAATAGTTGGCATTCTAAAATCCATTAATGGAGTTTCGTATTACGATGCTTCGTATAAAAATTATGGTTTTGGTGCAACGGAAATACTCATTCATTAATTGTTTTAGTTGGACGCGGCCGCAAAGAGACAACGGGCCTTGATATCAATTCAATTTTCGGATGAAAAACGCGAAAGATTTTCGTTTTATCCCTCGCGCGTGTTAACTTCAAAAGCAGCAATTAATTTTTAATTGACGGAAAATCTCAATCTATGCTGAATTACTAAAATGCTATATTTAATTTAATAATGAGCGGAGTAAAGCATATAGTGTAATCAACGATATATTTTATTCTGCATTTTACCGAACCGCTCTTTTACATATGGTTTAGATCTTCGACTCATCGTATTATAAATGAACTAACCATTGTTTAAAAAAGGAAAGTTCTAATCAAGGGATCTTGAAACAATTTAAGGACGATGAAACAAGATGTGCAAACAATTTATTTAATCACTCCCAACTCTTTACCAACTTTTTCAAAAGCGGTTAAGGCTTTATCTAAATGCTCCTTTGTGTGTGCCGCCGATAGTTGCACGCGAATGCGCGCCTGGCCTTTGGGAACAACCGGAAAAAAGAAGCCAATAACGTAAATACCTTCTTCCAATAGTTTATCGGCAAATACCTGCGATAATTTTGCATCATACAACATCACAGGTACAATAGCTGAATCACCTTCTTTAAACTCAAGTCCAATTTGCTTTAAGCCTTTCTTAAAATACTTAATATTCGCTTCTAAGGTATCGCGTAATTGGGTTGTTTCACTTAGCATATCAAAAACCGCAATGGATGCGCCAACGATAGCCGGAGCCAATGAATTTGAAAAAAGGTAAGGCCTAGACCGTTGCCTTAAAATTTCAATAATTTCTTTTTTTCCGGAAGTAAATCCGCCCATTGCTCCGCCCAAAGCTTTACCAAGTGTGCCTGTAATAATATCTACGCGGGTCATTACATTTTTTAATTCAACGGTTCCTCTACCGGTTTTTCCTATAAAACCCGAAGCATGACTCTCATCAACCATCACCAAAGCATTGTATTTATCAGCGAGGTCACAAATTTTATCCAAAGGCGCTACAAAACCATCCATACTAAAAACGCCATCGGTAACAATTACGCGGTAACGTTGCGCCTGTGCTTTTATTAATTGTTCTTCTAAATCGGCCATGTCCGAATTTTTATAACGGTAACGTTGTGCCTTGCATAAACGCACGCCGTCAATTATTGACGCATGGTTTAATTCATCACTAATAATGGCATCTTCTTCACCAAACAACGGCTCAAAAACACCACCATTAGCATCAAAAGCAGCGGCATATAAAATGGTGTCTTCTTGTTTTAAAAAAGTTGAAATTTTTTGTTCCAGCGTTTTGTGGATGTCCTGCGTTCCGCAAATAAAACGAACCGACGACATGCCATAACCATGCGTATCCATAGCACTTTTTGCTCCTTCAATAATTTTTGGGTGCGACGATAACCCTAAGTAATTATTTGCACAGAAAATTACGACTTCCTTGCCCTCTCTTACTTTTACAACAGCTCCTTGTGGCGTAGTGATAATCCTCTCTTTTTTATATAATCCGTTTTCTTCAATTTCTGATAATTGCGATTGAATGTGAGCTTGAAATTTTCCGTACATTATTTTTATATTTGGTACAAATTAAATAATTATTGGGTACAATTTTAGCGATTTCGCAAAAAAACGTATATTTGTAGTCCTAAATGCACATGTGGCGTAATTGGTAGCCGCGCCAGACTTAGGATCTGGTCCGCAAGGGTGGGGGTTCGAGTCCCTTCATGTGTACCAAGCCGTTTTTCTCTGATAACTTTAGAGGAAAACGGCTTTTAATTTCCAGCAATTTCTGCGAACAGTGGGCTGCGTAGCCAAACACACAATTTACTTTTTCGGTTCGATACTGCTCATTTTTGGCATCGTATAGTAAACCGTTAGGGAAAAGCACATTTTGGAAGTTTTGTTTTTCGTAATAATTCCAAGATTCCCACACTGACGGGAGGTTGGCGGCCATATAACAGGTATCGTGTATGAGTTCTGTTGGGTTCGATAATCTGTCGTTGAGTTTTTGTAATTCTTCCAGTAATTTCCTTTTAGCAGCGGATAGTTCGGCTGAAAATTCCAGGTAAATGCCTTCAATTAACTTGCCGATGGCATACTGCTTTTTCATGTTATAAAAGTCTTGGTCTACTTCATTTAATTTTAAACTAAGGACTTTTTTCTCACTGGTACTTTGTTCAGTTAAATTCTCCCAGGTGTACTGCAATTGCTTTTTTAGAGGCTCTACATTAAGGGAATCAATTGTATAAGTCTGTAGATAAGCTTTGAACTTTTCGTGCATTAAGTTAGCACTGCGGTTTATTCCAACTCCTATCTTATTCACCTTATAATAAAACAAGCCTTTCTTTTTCACTACATACCCTGTAAAGGGTGCTAGGCTTTCCGCATCTTTTACAAAGATCTTCAGTGGTAAATTATCATTGACTGGGTTGGTTTTATAACCTTGCGTTTTTTTCTTTTCATTGGCTCTCAAAAAAAGGTCTTCATCAATCAAAGCAGGATGGTTGCCTTTTACCAACTCCCCGTTTAAAAGGTTAT
>JAYTBK010000389.1:0-3121 GCA_043737035.1 Bacteroidota bacterium
CTGGAATATACATGTTACATCTCCAAAGTAATGGAGCGAGAACAACAAAACGATTGATCAAGAACTAGACTTCATAAATTATTCCTTTATTTTAAACAACCCCCCTTACTGAAAATTTAGGGGGGTTGTTTATTTAAGGCACAGATATCGCTTTTATAAACGACGGAGGATCTCGCTATAATTCGCGAGAATGACACCGCAGTTTACCAACCCAAAATCCAACTAAAAATTAATGGCGCAACAATCGTTGCATCACTTTCTACAATAAATTTCGGTGTATTAATATCGAGTTTGCCCCAGGTAATTTTTTCGTTTGGCACTGCTCCCGAGTACGATCCATACGAAGTTGTGCTATCGGAAATCTGACAAAAATAACTCCAAAACGGAATGTTTTGCATTTCCATATCCTGATAAAGCATTGGTACCACACAAATTGGGAAATCACCCGCAATGCCACCGCCAATTTGAAAAAATCCAATTCCTTTACCGTCGCTGTTTTTTACATACCAATCGGCAAGCCACGCCATGTATTCAATTCCACTTTTCATGGTGGTAGCTTTCATTTCACCTTTAATCACATACGATGCAAAAATATTACCCATCGTACTGTCTTCCCAACCCGGCACTACAATTGGTAAATTGCGTTCCGCGGCCGCAAGCATCCAACTGTCTTTCGGGTCAATTTCATAATACTGTTTTAGCTCGCCACTGTTTAATATTTTATACATAAACTCATGCGGAAAAAAACGTTCGCCCGCTTTATCGGCGTCATTCCAAATTTTAAAAATATGTTTTTGTAATCGTCTAAAAGCTTCCTCTTCAGGAATACACGTATCTGTTACGCGGTTGTAATGGTTTTCTAATAAATCCCATTCATCCTGTGGTGATAAATCGCGGTAGTTAGGAACACGTTTATAATGGCTGTGAGCAACCAAATTCATAATGTCTTCTTCAAGGTTTGCACCGGTACACGAAATAATGTCAATTTTTCCCTGACGAATCATTTCCGCTAACGATTTTCCTAACTCCGCCGTACTCATTGCACCCGCCAATGTTAACATCATTTTTCCGCCTTCCGTTAAGTGGAGTTCGTAACCTTTGGCTGCATCTACTAAAGCCGCGGCGTTAAAATGTTTATAATGCGTTTCTATAAATTTTGAAATCGGGCCTTTATTTGCTGCTGTCGACATATTTTAAATTGTTTGTTTAGTGCCGCAAATTTAATAATTTATGGGAAAGAAAGAGTAAGTAAAACATTAAGAATGGTCAATTACAATAGGTTGTTCCAATAATATGCTTTTGGGCGCCCGGGCGGGCCTTCGCTACTCGCTCTTTATTTTGCGGTGCCCCGCAAAACAAAGGAGCTCAAACAGGCCGCTCAGTCCCTGGCGCAAATTAAACTTCGTACGCAGTCAATTTTTTAGAAATTGAAATAAACTCGCGTGAAGGATAGAACGAAAATCCTTTTATGTAACGGAGTGAAGTAAAAGATTGCAGTGAAAGCCTGGCCCATCGGGACACTCCCAAAAAATTATTTAAAAAAACTCTTGGTTAGTCGTCCGATTAAAAATACAGGTTTAACCGAATACTTCCCTTTGGCCCAAACAACGAATTCTTGTTATCGTTATCAATGTAAAAGTTACCGGTTTTAGTACCGCTTATTTCCTGACTACCGGTTACCAGCTCAGTGCCGTTGTTGCCAATGCTTTCCATGTTGGTAACAGGTTTTCCGGTAAATCCATATCCCATGCCCCAACCAAACTCGCCCGCAACCGACATTTTAGCGGCAAAAAAATATTCGGCGCCTAAAAAAGCCCTTGCTCCTATTTCGAAACCTACACCAGAGCGTTGTTTGGTTAAGCGGGCATCGTTCCCATAACTATCTTTTGTAATATTTACGGCTATGGTGCCAGTTCCTGTTGTTGTTATTCCAAAACCATCGCCAGCCAAATCAACATTTACAGGATTTTTAGGGCTAGTAGAAAGTGCGTTACCATATTTAAAAATATTTTTCCCCGACGAAAAACCAATGCCACCCTCAATACCATAAAATCCTTGTAAGCGTGTTTTTCCTCTTCGTTTTTCTACACCAAAAACTATGGCAACGTTGGAGTACGATTGTTTCCATGTGTTTTCTACTTTAAAAGGAACAGCTGGATACACGGGAGTTGCGGTAATTGAGCGGTCGGCCGTTTGATTTTTTATCGTAACATTATTAAATCCAAGGCGAATTGTTGCACGGTATGCGGTATGCGCACTTATAAATTTTTTTCCGGCAATACTGAAATTGTTTGCTAAAAAGTTCCACGTTGGCGCTTGATTGGTGTAATGTGATGCGGTTTGCACACTTCCCGTAGTAACAGTTGTAGAACCGCCTTTACCGAAAAAATTTCCGGCGTAATTAAAGAAGGGTGTGGCGTCAATTCCCAATCCCCAATCGCCTGTCTCTGGCAATATCGGGTTTCCTTTACGCGAAGTAAGATCCTGCGCAAAATTGCTGGTTAACGTAAATAATAATACCGCAGACACTATAAACTTTTTTATCATAAAAAAAATGCTGGCTTATTAACGAAGCCTGTTAAATTATATTGTTGTAATTAATTTTTATGTTGTAGCATTGGCACAAACTTAAATTTTCCGAAGGTTTTTTTATCGAATTCAGTTTCCGATTTTTTTACAATTACATTCATCACCTGTTCTTCTCCTTCGCCCAAAGGTATTACCAATATACCACCAATAATTAACTGCGCCAAAAGATCCTGCGGAATGTATGGCGCAGCAGCCGTAACAATTATTTTATTAAACGGCGCGTGTAGCAACAAGCCTTTGTAACCATCGCCGTAAACTAATTTCGCTGTTTTATAACCTAATAATGGCAAAAACAGTTTTGTTTTATCATACAATTCTTTTTGGCGTTCAATTGAAAAAACCTTCGCGCCTAGCTCCAATAACACCGCGGTTTGATATCCACAACCTGTGCCGATTTCTAAAACTTTATCGCCTTTTGTAATGTTTAATTTTTCGCTTTGAAAAGCAACGGTGAAAGGGTGAGAAATGGTTTGCCCAGACCAACAATTCCAATGTTCATTTTTATTTTTTTTCCAAATATAAGCCTATTAAA
>JAYTBK010000390.1:0-3114 GCA_043737035.1 Bacteroidota bacterium
TTAGCTATTTTAGCCTCGTTTATTGTTTCCGTGTTAGCGTTTATAGAGCTTCAAGGATCTCACCAAAAAGAAAATGTAATTAATGTTTTTTCGTGGATTAATTCTGGCACTTTACAAATTCCGTTTGAATTTTTGTACGACCCATTATCATCATTGTTCCTATTAATCATTACAGGCATAGGTTTTTTAATACACATGTACTCAATTGGCTATATGCACGATGACGAAGGTTTTTCACGCTTTTTTACTTATTTAAATTTATTTGTGTTTTTTATGTTGCTTTTAGTTATGGGTAACAATTACCTAATCACTTTTGTTGGTTGGGAAGGCGTTGGTTTATGCTCGTACTTATTAATTGGTTTTTGGTTTAAAAATACTGCCTACAACAATGCCGCTAAAAAAGCTTTTATTATGAATCGTATTGGCGATTTAGGTTTTTTATTAGGCATCATTTTAATTTTTGTAACCTTCGGCAGTATTTCTTATACCGAAATTTTTGATAAAGCTGGTAGTGCAAGTCCTGCAACTATTACTGCCATTGCCTTATTGCTATTTGTTGGTGCCATGGGTAAATCGGCTCAACTGCCACTATATACTTGGTTACCCGATGCTATGGCAGGACCAACACCTGTTTCTGCTTTAATACACGCCGCAACAATGGTTACGGCCGGTATTTTTATAGTAGTTCGTTCAAACGTGTTTTATTCGTTAAGCGAAGTGGCAAGCCAAACCGTTGCTATTGTTGGGGTTATAACAGCCTTATTTGCTGCAACTATTGGTTTATTGCAAAACGATATTAAAAAGATTTTGGCATACTCAACTGTATCGCAATTAGGTTTAATGTTTTTAGGCTTGGGTGTTGGTGCTTTTAGTTCGTCGGTATTTCACGTAACAACTCACGCCTTTTTTAAAGCCTTATTATTTTTAGGAGCAGGCTCTGTTATCCACGCAATGGGCGGCGAACAGGATATTCGGAAAATGGGTGGCTTAAGTGGAAAAATTAAAATTACATTTATAACAATGCTATTGGGAACAATCGCTATTAGTGGACTTCCACCTTTCAGCGGATTTTTTAGTAAGGATGAAATTTTAGCACACACTTACGAACACAGCAAAACCCTATGGTTATTAGGCATGATAACATCTATGCTTACGGCATTTTATATGTTCCGTATGTTATTTATTGTATTTTTTGGGAAGTTTAGAGGTACACCTTCACAAGAACATCATTTGCATGAATCGCCTTCAAGCATGACGTTTCCATTAATTGTTTTAGCAGCACTGTCTGTAATTGGCGGTGTACTTGGCCTACCTGAGTTTTGGGGTTTGCCAAATTGGATGCACCACAATTTAGACGAAGTAATTAAAATTAAAAATCCTAGTATTTTAAGTCACGAAACAGAGTGGACATTAATGGGTTTGGCAGTTGCGTCAGCCGCCGCAGTTATATTTTTTGCTTACACTTTGTATATGAAGCACAAAGTATTGCCGGTTGAAAAAGAAGAGCAATTGAAGAAGTGGCAAAAAGTTATTTATAACAAATATTATGTTGATGAATTTTACGATGTGCTAATCCGCAAACCGTTAGATGCTATTTCAACATTATTTTATAAATTTTTAGATTTACAAGTGGTTGATGGAATTGTTAACGGAGTTGGAACGGCAGTAAAATCAATAGGTTCAGTAGTGCGTTTGGCGCAACAAGGCAATATTGGTTTTTATGTAATTAGTATGGTAATGGGTATTGTATTTATTGTATTAATGACATTTTTGATGAAGTAAGATGATATTACAAAAAGTTGAAAATAAAATTTTTGAAATTCGTCACCAAAAAGTGATGTTAGATTTTGATTTGGCCGAATTATATGAAGTTGAAACAAAATCGCTTAACCAAGCTGTAAAGCGTAATGTTGAACGTTTCCCTGATGATTTTATGTTTCGATTAACAACTAAAGAATGGGATAGTATGCGGTCACAATTTGTTACCGCATCACAAAACAAACGAAACTTAGGAATAACACCATACGCCTTTACCGAACAAGGCGTAGCAATGCTAAGCGGTGTTTTAAAATCTCAAAGAGCTATTGATGTAAATATTGCAATAATGCGCGCCTTTGTATTAATGCGTCGATACGCGCTTACTCACAAAGATTTAACCGATAAATTAAAAAAGTTAGAAGGCAAATACAACAAAAAATTTAAAGACATTCATGATGCTATTTCATACTTAATTGCAAAAGATACACAGCAAACCGAACAATCTAACCGAAAAAAATTAGGCTACAAATAAAAATAATTATAAAAAATATATGTTAACACTTTTATTACTAACGTTTCCGCTACTTGCCGCACTAATATTGTTTTTAGCAAAAAGCAAAACTTCAAAAACTATAGCTTTAGCACTATCTGTGGTTGAATTTGTAATTGCATTAGCAGCATTTGGTTTATACAAAAACAATCCCGATGCATGTCAATTATGGTTTAATGTGGCTTGGGTACAATCGTTAGGCATACATTTTAATGTCGCAATTAATGGTATGAGTTTATTAATGATTTTACTAACCACGTTTTTAGTGCCATTAATTATTTTATCTTCTTTTAAAAACATATACACAAAAGAGTATAATTTTTATGGATTAATCTTCGTTATGCAAATGGCTTTAATTGGGGTGTTTACAGCTAACGACGGCTTTTTGTTTTATGTGTTTTGGGAATTAGCGTTAATACCAATTTATTTTATTTGCTTAGTGTGGGGAGGAGAAAACAGGGGCGCCATTACATTTAAGTTTTTTGTTTACACCCTGTTTGGATCTTTATTTATGTTGGTAGGTTTAATTTATTTGTACAATCATACCAATGTTGATGGATTAAAATCGTGGGAAATAAACGATTTGTATGCCGCCGGCAGAAGCCTAACTGAAACCCAACAAAGCGCTGTGTTTTGGTTAATTTTTATTGCCTTCGCTATAAAAATGCCAATTTTCCCCTTACACACATGGCAACCAAATACTTATGTAAATGCCCCAACGCAGGGCACCATGCTACTTTCGGGTATTATGTTAAAAATGGGAACCTTTGGCGTTATTAAATGGTTATTGCCTATTGTGCCGTTAG
>JAYTBK010000391.1:0-3109 GCA_043737035.1 Bacteroidota bacterium
TATCTTTAGGTAAACCACACTCATGTAGTTTCATTTCTGGCCCTACAACAATTACCGAACGTGCAGAATAATCAACACGTTTTCCTAATAAGTTTTGACGGAATCGCCCTTGTTTACCCTTTAATGAATCAGATAATGATTTTAACGGACGGTTACTTTCAGTTTTAACAGCATTTGATTTACGAGAGTTATCAAATAATGAATCTACTGATTCTTGTAACATACGTTTTTCATTACGTAAGATAACGTCTGGTGCTTTAATTTCGATTAGACGCTTTAAACGGTTGTTACGAATAATAACACGACGGTATAAATCATTTAAATCGGAAGTAGCAAAACGACCACCATCCAATGGAACCAAAGGACGCAATTCTGGTGGAATAACCGGAACTGTTTTAATGATCATCCATTCAGGACGATTTTCAATATGTTTGTTTGCAGAACGGAAAGCTTCAATAACCTGTAAACGCTTTAATGCTTCGTTTTTACGTTGTTGAGATGTTTCTGTGTTTGCTTTGTGACGTAATTCATAAGATAACTCATCTAATTTTAAACGAGCTAATAAATCTTGTAAAGCTTCGGCACCCATTTTAGCAATAAATTTATTAGGATCGTTATCGTCTAATAAATGATTGTCTTTTGGTAACGTGTCTAATAAATTTAAATATTCTTCTTCCGTTAAGAAATCCAAATATTGAGTCCCGTTTTGAGCGGCTGTACCTGCATTAATTACTACATAACGTTCGTAGTAAATAATCATGTCCAGTTTTTTAGTTGGTAAACCTAATAAGTAACCTATTTTGTTTGGTAACGAACGGAAATACCAGATATGAGCAACAGGAACAACTAAGTTAATGTGACCCATACGTTCTCTACGAACTTTTTTCTCAGTTACTTCAACACCACAACGATCACAGATAATACCTTTGTAACGAATACGCTTGTATTTGCCGCAGTGACATTCATAATCTTTTACAGGTCCAAAAATACGCTCACAAAACAAACCATCTCTTTCAGGTTTGTAAGTACGGTAATTGATGGTTTCTGGTTTCAAAACTTCTCCACTACTACGTTGCAGAATAGTTTCGGGAGACGCTAAACTAATAGTGATTTTTGAGAAGTTTGATTTTACTTTGTTATCTTTTCTTAAAGCCATTTTTTTTCTTTTTGGTTTTAGTGATAATAAAAATTCTTTTTCCAATTCTAATTCCCCTCTTTCACTTTAAAAAAATAAAGTAAAAAGAGGGGATTTAAATAAGGATTTAATCCAATGTTACATCTAACGCTAATCCACGTAATTCGTGCATTAATACATTAAATGATTCTGGTATACCCGGAGCTGGAATGTTTTCGCCCTTTACAATTGCTTCATAAGCTTTTGCACGACCCATTACATCATCCGACTTAATAGTTAACAATTCCTGTAACACGTTAGCTGCACCGTATGCTTCTAATGCCCAAACTTCCATCTCACCAAAACGCTGACCACCAAACTGTGCTTTACCACCTAAAGGTTGTTGCGTAATTAATGAATATGGCCCTATTGAACGAGCATGCATCTTATCATCAACCATGTGACCTAATTTTAACATGTAAATGATACCAACTGTAGCCGGTTGATCAAACTGCTCACCGGTTCCACCATCAATTAAGTAAGTACGGCCATACTGAGGAACTCCTGCTTGCGTAGTGTATTCATCAATTTGTTCCATAGTTGCTCCATCAAAAATAGGAGTTGAGAACTTTAAGTTTAATTTTTGTCCGGCCCAAGCCAATACAGTTTCATAAATCTGTCCAATGTTCATACGAGATGGCACACCTAATGGATTTAATACGATATCAACCGGAGTTCCATCCGCTAAGAAAGGCATGTCTTCGTCTTTTACAATACGAGCCACAATACCTTTATTACCATGACGACCAGCCATCTTATCACCTACTTTTAACTTACGTTTTTGGGCGATGTAAACTTTAGCTAACTGAACAATACCATTTGGTAATTCATCACCAACTGTAACCTGAAACTTAGCACGCTTGTACTGACCTAAGAAGTCGTTAAACTTAATCATGAAGTTGTGCAACAAACGCTCAATTTGCTCATTTTTATCTTTATCCGTTGTCCAGTTACCCGGATTAACTTCAGAGAAATCCACTTTCTCTAATAATTTTTGAGTGAATTTAGTCCCTTTTGTTATTACTTCTTCACCTAAGATATTATGAACCCCTTGAGATGTACGGCCATTAACCAGTTCAAATAATTTTTCAACCAACTGATATTTGATATTTGCAACTTCTTTATGATGGTCTGCATCTAATTTTTCAATTAAAGGTTTTTCATCCGCTTTTTGCTTTTTATCTTTAATAGCACGAGAGAATAATTTTTTATCAACGATTACACCTTTGATTGAAGGAGATACGCGTAAAGACGCATCTTTAACGTCACCTGCTTTATCACCAAAGATAGCACGTAATAATTTTTCTTCGGGAGATGGATCAGTTTCACCTTTTGGAGTAATTTTTCCAATTAAAATGTCACCTTCTTTAACCTCAGCACCAACACGAATAACACCTTTTTCATCCAAATCTTTAGTTGCATCTTCGCTTACGTTAGGAATATCAGGAGTTAACTCTTCCATTCCACGTTTTGTATCACGAACTTCCAAAGAATATTCATCAATATGAATAGATGTAAAAATATCATCGCGAATGATACGTTCAGAAATAACGATTGCATCCTCAAAGTTATACCCTTTCCAAGGCATGAAAGCTACTTTTAAGTTACGTCCTAAAGCTAATTCACCTTTATCGGTTGCATAACCATCACACAACACTTGTCCTTTTACAACTTTATCGCCTTTCTTAACGATAGGTTTTAAGTTCATACAAGTACTTTGGTTGGTTTTTTGGAATTTAGTTAATTTATAAGTTCTAACATCACCTTCAAAGCTTACTAATTTCTCATCGCTTGTTCTGTTGTAACGAATAATGATTTCGCGAGCATCAACATATTCAACAATTCCTTCGCCTTCTGCATTAATTAATACACGGCTATCTTCCGCTACACGAGCTTCGATACCAGTACCAACAATTGGTGCTTCAGGACGCATTA
>JAYTBK010000392.1:0-7698 GCA_043737035.1 Bacteroidota bacterium
TTTAAAATCTTCTAAAGTGAAAATCCGGACTTTTGGTCCGGATTTTTTTTGGCGTAAACTTTTGAATCATAAAGCAAATGTCATCTAATGAAACCCCGAAATATTGTTTCGGAACAATTTTATGGCAAGCGCTAGCAAAATAATACCAAACACTTTTTTAAGAATGGCAATACCACCGGCGCCCAAAATCCGTTCTACCAAATTTAGGTTTTTAAGCACCATATAAACAATGCCCACATTTAAAATGATTGCTATTAATATGGAAACGATATTGTATTCGGCCCGTATTGAAAGCAATGTTGTAAGCGTTCCCGTTCCAGCGATAAGCGGAAAAGCCAGCGGAATAACCGATGCAGTTGCAGGCATTGTATCTTTTGAGATTTGAATTCCCAATATCATTTCAAAAGCAACAATAAAAATAAGAATGGAACCAGCAATGGCAAAATCACCAACAGTAATTCCAATAATATTTAAAATTGTTTGCCCAATAAATAAAAACACAACCATTATTCCTAAAGAAACTACCGACGCCTTGCCGGCATTAATACCACCTGTTTTCTGTTTCAGGCTAATGATAATGGGTATTGAACCAATCACATCAATAACAGCAAATAACACCATGGTTACTTTTAATATTTCTATAAAATCGAATTTTAAATCCATTTACTAATTTTTATGTAAAGGTAATTTTAAAGGTTCAATGTAAAGGATGCAATCAAATAAATAATTAAGTTTGTACCTGATAGTACATAATACAGTAAACCGAAAATCTTGAAACGAAAAATATATATTTTATGAAACTTTTTTTAACCTTTTTAATAGCATTAATCTTAGTTGAGTGCAACGATACAAAAACTACCGATAGCGAAAAAAATGCCGATACGGAAAGCGTTCCGCTTAGCAAACTTGATATGGTTGACGAACTTGCCGGCCTCGAAAACAACGACGTTATTTTTAAAGCTTCGGGAACGGAGCCAGGCTGGATGGCCGATTTTTATAAAGAAAGAATTCGTCTGATATTAAATTTTGGACGCGACAGCATTATTATAAACCGTAACAACGCTGATATTAATGGTAAAGGCGAGGTAAAGATCAAATTGCCATCGGGAGCCCATGATTTTATGACCATAGAAAATAAACCGTGCACTGCAATTTCGGGCGACGTAAGCGAGCGAACCGTTACTATAAAATGCAAGGAAACGAATTATAAAGGATGCGGAGGTTTTATAAAATAAGGCCGCATTAAACCTTTGTCTTTTTTGTTAGTCTCAGATACAGATTAACACTAAAAAAGATAAATATGAAAATTACGAAATTAAACCTGAGCTTATTAACACTTGCTATTGCATTTTCCGGCACTTTTTCATCTTGTAAAAAAGATAAAAAAGAAGTGGAAGAAAAAGATACAGATACGAGTGCGGCAGCTGATCAGACTTTGGCATCGTCAACGATAAACGATATGACGAGTATATCGGATGAAGCGTCGGTTAACCATAGTGTATCAAGTTTTAAAATTTCAGATTTAAATACCTTATTGAGCAACTGTTCTACCTTAACATTTGATACTCTTGCAGCTGCTAAAACAATAACCGTAAATTTTGGCACAACCAATTGCACGGGTAATGACGGACGAGACAGGCGTGGCGCAATAGTAATTTCTTTTACAGGCCGTTACCGCGATTCGTTAACTGTGATTAATGTGACCCCGCAAAATTATTTTGTAAATGATAATCAGGTTACGGGATCTAAAATCATCACAAACGTGGGTCACAACAGCGCTCATCATTTAGTTTACCAAATAAATGCAAATGTGCAGATTATTAAAAGTAATAATGGTGGAACTATTAGCTGGCAGAGTAACCGAAACCGCGAATGGACAGCCGGTGAAAATACAGCAAGCTGGCTAGACGATATGCATTCTATTACCGGAAGCGCGAGTGGAACTACAGCCAATGGCAACACTTTCCAATCCACCATTACAACTCCCTTGGTTAGAAATATGACTATTGGTTGTCGCAAACATTTTACATCAGGTATTTTGGCTCACACGCCGGGAGGTAAAGCCACGCGTTACATCGATTTTGGAAACGGTAGTTGTGATAATCAAGCAACAGTAACCATTAACGGCAATGTTTATACTATAACATTGCCATAGAAAGTAAATGTGTAATATTTCAAATTTAAGCTGGAAATTTTTTTTGGTTTTTTTTGTTAGTAATGGCTGAAAATTTTAAAGAATAACCGATAGCAGAATGGTTATACTTGTATTATGTTTTATAATTGGAAAACAGCACTTGGCAACGAATATTTTAGAAACCGGTTTTTTATTTCTATAATTATTGTATCGGTTATTCTAATCGGGTTTGCTTTTTTGCTTGCATATATCGAAACGCGGCAAGGACACACTTTTTATGATCCTGTTTTAAATTTCATAAAACCACGCGATGTTTCCGATTTTATATTTTTTGTAACCTATTCAACGGCTTTGGTTGGGATTTTTTATTCATTTTTATCTCCGTACAGGTTTTTGCATCTCATACAAATGTATGGAGCTTTAACAATTCTACGAATCGTTACCTTATTTTTTATTCCACTGGAGCCACCTTTAGCGATTATTCCTTTAAAAGATGGCTTTTTAACACATACTTTTTATGCAGGGAATGAAAATCTAAAAGATCTTTTTTTTAGCGGACATGCGGCCACTTTATTTTTATTTTATTTTTTTACCACGGACAAAGTTTTAAAATATTTTTTTTTGGCAGCTGCGCTAGCTGTTTCCGTTGGCGTGGTTGTGCAACACGTCCATTATAGTTATGATGTAATTGCGGCGCCGGTTTTTGCTTACATCGCTTACCGGCTTATTACAAAATTTAGTAAGCATTACCATAACGAAGATACGACTGCTACTGAGAAAGTATAAACAATTGGTTGTCCAAAACAATTCTTCTATTTAAATTCTTTTTAGTTTTAAGCGTTTAATTTTATTGTGTGATTGTGCATTTAAAAAGATACACGCATACCTTTTGCGTTCTTGCTTTAATGGTGGCTTCGTGTACGCATCATAAAAAAGTAACTGTTAAAACAAAACCCTCCGTAAAAAAAACGGAAACAGCATCGAAAAATCCTGATCAGAAAAGCAAAAATAAAAGCGAGGACGAACGGAAAGAAAACAGCTCTAACAAAGAAAATAAAAAAGATTATGCCGAAAAATTAGGAGTTGAAGAAAAGGAAATTAGGAATGAAAAACTTTATAAATTTATTGACGAATGGTATTCTGTGCCTTATAAATATGGAGGTAAGAATAAAAAAGGAATAGACTGTTCGGCGTTTGCCGGAATTTTATGTTCAACCATTTACAATAAAAAACTTTCTCCATCTTCTAAAGCAATTAGCGAAGAAACTAAAAAAATAAGTGTTAATGATCTCCGCGAAGGTGACCTCGTATTTTTTATAATTAACGGAAAAAGTGTTTCTCACGTTGGAGTTTACCTTCAACATAATAAATTTGTACATGCCACTACAAAAAAAGGTGTTATTATCAGCGACTTAAACGAACCTTATTACATAAAATATTTTTATAGCGCAGGACGAATTAAGTAAAAACTATCAAAATGCTGTTGTTAAAAACAATCTGGTTTAAGTTCTCATCATTTTATCTTCCGCATTATCTTTCAGAATGTTTAAATTTTTAAAAAATACTTTTTTTCTATTTCTTCTAGTACTTGTAATGGCATTTGTAACTGAAAAGCCAGCTGTAAAAACGCTACCTGATTTTTTAGTTGAACAATCAAATTGGGCCGATTCAGTTTTAAGATCTTTAACTCCCGATCAACGTCTTGCACAACTTTTTATGGTTGCCGCCTACAGTAATAAGGATATGAAACACGTGCGCGAAACTCGTGAGCTTATTCAAAATTATCATATTGGTGGTTTAATATTTATGCAGGGTGGACCGGTGCGGGAAGCTAAACTTAATAATTACTATCAAAAATTATCAAAAACGCCATTACTTATTTCCATTGACGGCGAGTGGGGACTTGCTATGCGCCTTGACAGTACGGCTAAGTATCCGAGGCAAATGACTTTAGGTGCTATAAGAAATGACTCGCTCATTTATGAAATGGGAAAACAAATTGCGCGGGAGTGCAAACGCATGGGAATACACGTAAATTTTGCACCTGTCGCTGATGTAAATAACAACGCGGAAAATCCAGTAATTGGAATGCGCAGTTTTGGCGAAAATAAATACAACGTTGCACGTAAAGCCGTAATGTATATGAAAGGGTTACAAGCCGAAGGTGTTATGGCAAATGGAAAACATTTTCCAGGACACGGAGATACTGATACTGACTCGCACAAAGCATTGCCAACAATAACAGGTTGCAAGGAGCGCCTAGATACACTCGAGCTTTATCCGTTTAAACAACTATTTGCAAACGGGCTTTCGAGTATTATGGTAGCACACCTTTTTGTTCCATGTTACGATTCTACCAAAAATACAGCTTCAACATTATCGCCATATATTATTCAGGATCTTTTAAAAAAACAACTCGGGTTTCAAGGTTTGGTTTTTACAGATGCTTTGAACATGAAAGGTGTGGCTGATTACTATGATGCAGGCATGGTTGACGTAAAAGCCCTGCTCGCCGGAAACGACATTTTACTATTTGCAGAAAATGTACCAAAAGCTATTGAACAAATAAAAATTGCGATTACAAAAGGAGAAATAACACAGGAAGAAATCGATGCTAGATGTAAAAAAATATTAATGGCGAAATATTGGTGCGGCCTCAATAAAAATCAATTTGTAAATACAAAACATATTTATGACGATCTTAATACTGTTGCCTCTGATGTTTTAAACAGCAAACTGGCCGAAGCTTCGGTAACACTTCTTAAAAATGATAATTATTTGTTGCCATTAAAACGTTTAGATACGCTCAAGATCATTGAAGTTTCTTTAGGAGATAAAAGTGAAAACACGTTTTTGAAAACGCTAAATAGATATACTAAAGTTGCGCATTTGGGTTTGGATCATGACGCCACACAGAAAGAGCGCGATACCTTATTATCAAAATTAAAAAAATACAATCTGGTGATTTTGCAGGTGAATAAAACCACATCAAAGCCTGATAAAAATTTTGGATGTAGTGATGGCAGTATTGAGTTGATTAGTAAAATATGCGGGCAACAAAAAACGATAGCGTGTTTATTTTCTAATCCTTATCTTATTAATAAACTTTCTAATCTGGCAAAAGCCGCATCGGTAATGCAGTTGTACGAGAACAGCGTTTTTAACCAAAAGGCAGCAGCCGACGCGGTAATGGGAGCAATAAAAATTGACGGCATTTTACCTGTAAGCACAAATTTATTTAAAGCCGGTTCGGGAATTGAAATAAAGAACAGCGTGCGGGTGCAATATTTGGAACCTGCCAGAGTAGGGGCAGTGCAATTAAAATTACGTGAAATAGATTCGGTGGCCATAATGGGAATAAAACAAAAAGCATATCCTGGCTGTCAGGTGCTTGCTATTAAAGACGGTAAAGTTTTTTATCATAAAAATTTTGGTAATCTTACTTATGAATCAGCATCCGATAAGGTAACCGATCTAACGGTTTATGATCTTGCTTCGCTCACCAAAATATTATCAACTTCACTTGCGCTGATGAAATTATCCGGAGAAATGAAATTTGATTATAACCAAACACTTGGTTTTTATTTACCTGAGTTTAACGGAACCAACAAAGCAGAACTTAATTACAAAGATATTTTAACGCATCAATCGGGTTTACAAGCGTTTTTACCTTTGTGGCTTAAAACTCAGGATAAAGCGAACAATTATAAACCAGGTTTTTATAACGTGACCAAAACTGAAAATTTTCCAACCGAAGTTGCCAAAAACCTGTATTTGGTGAAAGGTTATTCCGATACGATTTACAAACAACTTGCGTTAAGTAAGCTTGAGGACAAAGGAAAATACCTTTATAGCGATATTGGATATTACTTCTCTAAAAAAATTATCGAAGTTAAAACAGGCCTGTTATTAAATGAGTATGTTGAACAAAATTTTTATAAACCGCTCAATTGTGGCCTCACTTATTTGCCCTTACTAAAATATCCACAGTCGTTAATTGCCCCCACCGAAAACGATACTAAGTTTCGAAAACAATTATTGCAGGGTTATGTGCACGATCAGGGCGCGGCATTATTAGGCGGCGTTGCAGGCCACGCTGGTTTATTCGGAAGTGCTGATGATGTTGCCATTGTTATGCAAATGTTATTAAATAATGGATCTTACGCCGGCCAGCAGATTTTAGATGCTGAGGTTATTAGAAAATTTACATCATCACAATTTTTAGATAACAGGCGAGGTTTATGTTTTGATAAACCAGAGTTTGATGAAAAAAAAGATAGTCCGGTTACAAAAGAGTGCAGCTTATCAAGTTACGGGCATAGTGGTTTTACAGGAACCTTTGCCTGGGCGGATCCGGCTAACGGATTGATTTTTGTGTTTCTTTCAAACAGGGTTTACCCAAGCGCCGAAGAAAATAAACTTGCAAAATTGGGCATACGTGGAAAAATACACAAATTATTGTATGAAGCACTCAATGCACAAGCACTTTAAAATTACTATCAAACTTTAAAAAATATGTCGAACAACCTAAAGTTACAAAAAGAGAAAATAATTACCCTGCTAAGTGATAAAGCTGTAATGAAGCAGGATATATTTAGAAATACCATTGAAGCATTTGAAATGCTTAAAATTTGTGTTAACCAAACGGCTATTGATCTGGTTAAAGAAACTGACCAAATTGACAAGAGGATAACCATAGCGGTTTTGGAGAGCAAAAAATATTCCACGCAGTTAAAAGTGGCGGGTGATATCCTTGATTTTTTTATGCACACCAATGTTTTTGAATTCGACCAGTCGAACGCCATGTTCAAAACAGGATACATAAAAAATAGTAAAAATAATTCTTACTGCGGTATTATAAACGTTTATAATTTTCTGGCCGACTCGTTTAAATACAGTCGCCTTAACGATTTGGGCTCGTTGGTTTGTAGAATATTCGTAAACCGTGAAATGAAATTTTTTGTTGAAGCCAAAGGAGTACTAGGAATTCGTTATTCTTCTTTTTCAACCGAACCGTTAACTACTGAGCATCTTTATGATATCATTAATGAACTCATCGTATATGTTATTTCTTACGATTTATTTGTTCCACCGCTTGATGCAGTTAAGGATGTAAGTGTAGCAGAGATACAGGAGAAAGTAAGCAGCATTAATTTACGTACCGGCAAACGTTTGGGATACGGTTCTGCTTCTACCGCTGATGATGATACTAACTTGTACATTTAATTTCCATGAAAAATAAAAGTAAGTTATTGCTTGTTTCCTTTGTTGAAGGGGCGGCTGTAATGGCTGCCGAAATATCGGGTGCTAAATTACTGGCTCCTTTTTTCGGCAGTAGCTTGTATGTGTGGAGTTCGGTAATGGCTATCACGTTAGGGGGTCTTGCTTCAGGTTACTTTTTAGGCGGACGGCTAAGCAGAAAAGAGAATAGAGAAAAAACGCTATTTTATGTTTTAGTTTTGGCAGTAATTTGTCTTTGCCTAATGCCACACATGGGTACTGTGTTTTATTTTTCGGGTGCACATTTTAAATTAATCCCTGCGGTAGTGATAAGTGTGTTTTTT
>JAYTBK010000393.1:0-7698 GCA_043737035.1 Bacteroidota bacterium
CGCACAGCTCGTGGGGCAAAATCAAAACCGATAAGTAAACAAATACTTTCCCTGCTTCCGTAAGTAGGGCCATATTTTTTAAAAGGTAAACCACGATACCAAACCCCAACATTTAAAGGCAAGTGATAATAATATAAACCAATATCTAATTGATCGTATTTTGCTTCGTGCCTAAGGTTAAATGTGGGCGATACGTATTTCCTTAAGTCGAGCCGAGTTTTTTGTTCAATAATAAAACGATAACCTCCGTGCAAACTAATTGATAATGGAAGTGGAACACGATCGCCCACGAGGCTACTGTTAGGCTGGGTTAAATGTTTTGCCGAAAAACCAAGCCAGTACTCAGTCGAATTTAGTAAAGCGCCTGCGGCGAAATCCATAAAATTTAAAGGTTCGTAAGTAGATGCTTCCACCGAAGTACCCGACCCTGTAGCAATCTGGTCATTGAACCGGAGTTTACTAAAATCGAGCCGCTTCATGTTAAAGTTTAAATTAGCACCCATTCGTATTTCGGCAAACTTATTTATTTTAAAATGATATGAGTAATTTGCTCCTACCTGCGTGTGTACAATTCCTGCCGTTCCAGCCCGATCCTGCATTATGGTAAACCCAAGACCACTGCTTAAATCGGACATATTGTAATCGTAACTTGCCATATACGTTTGGTAAGCTGTTTTAATTCCGGGCCACTGGTTTCGATAGTTCGCTACAAACCTATGCTCAAAAGTTAAACCGGCAAAAGCAGGATTGAGATACATCGGCGCTGCGTAAAACTGTGTAAATTGCGCATCCTGAGCTTTTAGCGGTGCGTGAGAAATAGCCGCGCATGCAAAAATAAAAACGTTTGCTAAACGCGAAAAAAATAAGGAATATCTTTTATAGAAGTTCAAAATTATTTTTTCTTTAAACTAAAGATCAATTCATTGTCTACTCTCTCCTCTGCCAAAGGCTCAATATCAATAATAATTGTTTGGCAGCCATCTTCTTCTACAATAGCCTTGTAAGATTTAACTGGATTCATTACCAACAAAAATTTTCCGGTTCTTGAACTGGCGTTAAATATGCCACTTACCTGTTTGCTTTCAATATCAATTAAAGTGATTTTTGCTTTACTAGGTTCTTCGCCAATAAAAACATGGCCTTGTTTTACTTTTAAATCATTGTCGCCAAAACGGGTATCAATTACATAAAGGTCCGAACCACCAATACCACCATCTTTTGCCGACGAATAATAGCCACGCGTTCCGCTCGCATTAAGTACAAAAAATCGATCAGTTAACACCGTATTGATTGGGTAACCCAAATTGTCGGGTGCTGAGTAACTATTGTTTTCCGGATTAAATATTGTTTTATAAATATCATAATCGCCCATTGTATTATGGCCTTTAGAACTAAAATATAAAGTAGTTCCATCTGGATGTAAGTACGGCGCATCTTCATCTTTCGCAGTGTTTACCGTTTGACCTAAATTTTGTGGCATTGCCCAGCGCCCGTTTGGTAATTTTTTGATGCGGTAAATATCGCGTCCGCCATAGCCGCCGGGTTTATTGCTGCTAAAATAAATTACGCTGGTATCATTACTAAAGCACGCGCTAGTTTCCACAAAAGGTGAGTTAATTTCAGCGGCCAATTTTTGTGGTTCGGTCCAACCACTATAATCTGTGCGGCAAATTAAAATATCGCCGGTTACAATATCTTCAGCAGTACGGTACATCATCATTTCATTTCCATCAAAACTTAAAGCAACACAGGCATCGTGGGTTGATGTATTTATAGGCTTACCTAAATTTTTTGGCTCACTCCAATTTCCATCCGCCATTTTTTGCGATGCGTAAACATCTTCGTAAAATTTTCCGTCGCCATCTTTTAAATTCCCCGTACTACCACTTCTACGCGAAGTAAAATATAAATAATTTTCGTCGGGCGTAATCAACGGAACATAATCATCATAAACGGAATTTATTTGCGGACCTAAATTTTTTATGATTGAACGATGAGGTTTCCCAGTAAATTCGCGTGCGTTACGTGTGCAAATTAAATAATAATCTACTTCTTCATTACTTATACTTCTAATCTTTACAGGAATTTTGCGATACTTATAAAAATGGTTATTAGCCTCTTCAAAATTTGAAGTTTGATGTGATAATAATCCCAAATAAAATTCGAGCTCAGGTGATTTACTGTTTTTTATTTGTTTTAGATTAAGTAAAGCGGAGTCGGGCGATTGACCAAGCTTGATGCGACTTATTGCCGAGTTTAAATTTGCTGTTTCTTGCGCGGGATCTATTAATAGTACTTTTCGATAAACAGAAAGCGCATTAAGGTAATCTTCAGAATCAAAATAAAGATTGCCGTTTTTCAGATCCTTACTATATAATTTTGAACTAACTTTTGTTTGACCAACAACAGCCAAGGAAAAACCAAAAAGTAAAATATATAAAAATTTATTCAAATGTTTTTTATTATCTCAATAACAATACATCGCCGGAACGATTTATTTTCTTATCATCGATCGTTGTTGCAATAATTTTCCAAATATACACATCCTGCGTACATAACTTTCCTTTGTAATATCCGTCCCAACCAATATTAATATCTTTTGATACAAACAACAGTTCACCCCAGCGAGAAAATATATTTAATTCGTATTTGTCTACACCACTTATAACAGGATGGAAAACATCATTATTTATATCCTTCGAGTTAAAGGATCCACCATTGCCGCCGTTGCCGTTAGGCGAAAAAGCATTTGGTATATCAATACCACTTTCAAGTAAAGCAATTATTTTAGAAGGCAGGTCAAACGTATCTTTACACCCGCGCGCATTGGTAGAAATTAAAGTAATTTGGTATGAACCCGCTTGCTGATAATTATGCGATGGATTGACTTCAGTGGAAGTTTCATTGTCTCCAAACTTCCAATTATAACTCACAGCGCCCGATGACAAGTTACTACAAAGTACTGGGTTGTTCGGTACAAATACTGTATTAGGATTTGCCTGAAAAAGCGCAATCGGCTTAGGGAATACCTTGATGGTTTTTGCAGATGTATCGCGGCATCCATAACTGTTTAAGGCTATAAGTTGTACAGTGAATAATTTTTCGAAAGGGGAGTTATTATAAAACACATACGTAGGATTAGAATTGCCCGATGTAGAGCCATCGCCAAACTGCCATTGGTATGTATTGGCTCCCGATATTGCAGGGAACACAACGCTTAAAGGTGTACAACCAGAATCGGGTTGAGCTATAATCGTAAATTCAGGTTTCGGATGTACAAATATGGAAACAACTAATGTATCCTTACAGCTATTGCCGGATATAGCAATTAATTGTACTGTATTAGTTAAATTGCCTGTGGTGTTATTAATATATTGATGCGATTCATTTACAGCAAATGTTGTAACACCGCCAAAATTCCATTCGTATGATCCGGCGCCAATAGACGAATTGGTAAACGTTAGAAGTTTTGGGGAACAGCTGGGTGTATCCACGTTAAAAGCCGCTTTTGGACGCGGAAAAACAGTGAGGCTGCTTACCGCACTTTTCGTGCAACCATTTGAGGTAATTGCTGTTAGAGTTGGCGTAAAAGCCTGATTTACAGTACTGGAAGTGTTTGTAAAGGTATGAGTCGGATTTACTGCAGTTGATGTTGTGCCGTCTGCAAAATCCCAAAGATAAGCGTTTGAAAACGTGCTGGAATTCGTAAACGTTACAAGCAAGGGTGAACACCCTGCATTTGGCGAAAGATTGAACGAAGCTACTGGATTTCCGAAAACAACCGGAAAAACAGACGTTGTGCCTACGCACATAAATGCATTGGAGGCTACGAGAACCACTGTAAAAGTTTGATTAGTGTTGGCGTTATTTGTAAATGTATGGGTAGGATTTGGCGAAGTATTAGTTGGACTACCATCCCCAAAATCCCAAAGGTAAGTAACGGCTCCTAAAACAGGTGGAAAGTTTACATTTAAAGGGGAGCAGCCGGAGCCGGGAACCATGGTGACTGTAAATACAGGTATTGGATAAACGGCAACTCCAGTAGTTGTGCTATCCTTACAACCGTTAATACTTGTTGCTACTAATTGAGCCGTATACGTTTGGATAAACAAAGTAGAGTTAGAATATGTATGCGTAAGCGTACTTGCAGAACTGGTACTTGTGCCCCCGTCGCCAAATTTCCAAAAATACGTGATGGCTCCTACCGATGTATTACTAAAAGTTGCCACTACCGGCGAACAACCTGCCAAAGCGTTTAGTGTAAATGAAGCTGTTGGCTTAGGAAACACAGTGAGTGTTGCGGTTTTAGTATCGGCGCATCCAAAACCTGTGGAAGCCGAAAGACTTACCGTATAGATTTGATTGGTAGATAAAGTATTAGAGTAAGCCTGCGAAACGTTAGTAGCGGTTGAGGAACTGCCGTTGCCTAACGTCCAACTATAAGAAGTAGCACTTATGGAAGTGTTTGTAAAATTTACAGTAAGCGTTGGGCAACCCGATATCGGTGTGAACGTGAAATTTGCAGTTGGCTTTATATTTATTGTTATAGGCACTTTTACAGTATCACGACAATTAGCTGTATTAACAATAAGCTGCACCGTGTAAGTATTTTGCGCGGTATAGGTATGTGTAGGGTTTTGAACTGTAGACGTTGCTGTCGGTGATGCGTCCGCAAAATCCCAGCTCCAAGATGTGATCGGGTCTCCCGATCCATTTATAGATGTATCGGAAAAAGTAGCAACCGATCCTACACAAGCCGACGCAGCTGAAAATGATGCAACAGGTTTTTGAAAAACCCGAATGGGCGCTGTGAAGGTATTTACGCAGCCATTAGATGAAGCCACTGTAAGTGTAGCAACAAAACTACCAATACTTGGAAAATTTTGCGGCAGCGGAACCGGCGACGTCGACGTATTTCCGTTGCCAAAACTCCAATTCCAGCTAACCGGTGCACCCGTTGTTTGATCGGTAAAAACTGCGCCAATTATGCTATTGCAACCTTTGTTGGGTGTAATGGCAAAACTTGCAACAGGCGCTGCTAAAATATTTACAACCACTTTATCGGTATCTGTGCATGCTGCACCCGCACCACCAATTAACGCAACTACAGCAACGGTGTATGTTCCGGCCAATGAATACGTAAAAGTTTGTGGCCCAAACGGTTTCGTAACAAACCCTGCCCCTACTCCAAAATCCCATTTATAACCATACCCTGTTGAACTGGTATTTGTAAAGGTAACGGGCGCCCCTGCGCAAACCGGTGAAACAGGGCCAATAACACCTGCATTTGGTGGATTTACAATACTAACGCTTATCGCCTGTACGTCGACCCCACACAGATTACTATCCTGCAAAACTATATTATAATTTCCGACTCCCGGATATGTAATTGTAACTGGCGCGGTTGGCGGCCAAGGTGTCCAACCAATTATTGAGTCGCGTCCGAGGCCCCAATAGTTTCCAAAATTCCAGCGTTCCTGTCGTTGGAAGGTGTTACCTTGTGGAACACAGTTACGGTTGGTAGTATTATTAAAAGTAAAAGAATTATCGGGGAAACATTTTATAAAAGCCGATGGCGTTATAGCCGCATCATCAATATCATAAATTTGAATTGGATTAAAATTGGCTATTGTCGGAATATTCGTACAATAATTCATAGCCGATAAAGTTACGGCTGTTTGGCAATTTACAGTGCCGGGATTGTAAGTGTGTGAAATGGTTTGGCCAGCGTTAGTAGAGTTAAAAGTTACCGGTGCTGTTCCGTCGCCGAACGTCCAAGTGAAAGTTGTTGAGGATGAAACGTCGGTACTGGAATTCGCAAACAGCAAGGCCTTGGGCGCGCAAGCAGTAGTGATGCCACCAATCGGAATTTGAATAGAAGCATTTACGGGCTTTTCAATAATTACAACCCCAGTTAAAGTGCAGGTTAAAGATGGTATGATAATGGAAAACGTGTACGATGTTGGCCCCGGACCATTATAAGTATGATTTACAAAACTATTTGCCACATAAGATGGTGATACAGTATTCGGCGTAGCGTCGCCCCAAACTATTGTATACGATCCCCAACCTACGTTCGAAGAAACATTCATGTTATAGTTCGCATTACCTGTGCAATCAATAAAAAATGGCGAACTCGATAAATTGCCGAGGTAGTCAAAAATTTGAGGACACGCTCCGTTGGAGACTTTGGAAAACAAAACCAGCAAAAATAAATATGGTATCTTTTTAATCATTACAATTTTTAAATAAAAACAGGTTCTATAAGCCGGGTTCTGTTTTCTGCAAGCAGAACTTTCATCATTTATCTATGCAGCCTACCCTCTTTAATGTAACCTAAGCTACTGCGGCGGGCAGCCACAAAATTAAAGTTTACATGGCCTTACAACATTCGAGGTTTATCCTTTTGTATCGTTACCCATACAAACTGTGAGCTCTTACCTCACATTTTCACTATCACCTTCCGGGTAAACCGGAGTGGGCTACTTTGCTTTCTGTGACACTTTCTGTTATATTTTTATTTCTAAAAATATACCCACTTTTTCAAGTGGCAAATTGCCCTGTGTTGCCCGGACTTTCCTCCCTTAAAATAAAGAGCGATGAAACAAACCTGTTTTGGTTAAAATTACTAAAAAGCTTTTAGATATTAGGACGATTTTTAAAAAAAATATTATATATAACCCAATACGAAAAAACTTGTTTAGTGATACGCAAATTTAAATTTTTAGTTACCGAAATTTAAAAATATCAGTAGATTAATTATTATGTAACCAAAATGCCCGAGTAAGCCACATAAAAAACCCTTCCAAAAATATTTTTGGTCAAATCGTTTCATTATACGAATACCCAAAATAAAGCCGATACATAAAACCACAGTACCGTATTTTAAATAATGGGCAGAATAAAACCAGTTTTGTACATTTCGAAAGGAAGTTGATAAAAAGATGATTGTTTCGCATAATGTGGCTAATAAAAACGCCAAACCCATGCCCTTGTAGAAAAGCGTCTTTAAAACGAAAAGAAAAAACAAACCGGCAGTTGAAGAAATGAATAAGAGCAATAAACAACCGGTACTTAAAATTTCCAATGATATAAAGAATTAAGAAATAGGAACATCAATAATCACGGTAGTTCCACGACCAATCATGGAATCGAAATGCACGCTGCCTCCCAAAAGTTCAACTCTTGTTATAATTCCTTTTAAACCAATGCCATCAAAATTTTGGATGTTCGCGCTTTCAAAGCCCTTTCCATTATCTTCTATCATTATATTAAGTTCTGCATCGTGCCTTATGATTTGCATTCTTATTTGCGAAGCGCTTGCATGTTTGATAATGTTATTTACGATTTCCTGAATTACACGGTACAAAACGGTTTCAACCTGATTGTCAAGCCGCGAATCGAGTCCCACAATTTCAAGGTCAACTTTTAACGTGGGAGCGTTGCCAAGTTTTGTAATAAATTCGCGGATGGCGCTTGCCAAACCAAGTTTAATTAAAGTATTTGGCATCATATTATGTGATACCGCACGCACTTCCTTCACCGAATCGTCAACTAGACTTAGGGCATTTTGCATTGCCGTTTGCTGATCAACCGTTTGATGCATTAGTTTAGAATCAAGATTACTTAAATTTAATTTAGCCGCGCTTAATAATTGCCCTACTCCGTCGTGCAAATCTTGCGCAATTCTTCTGCGTT
>JAYTBK010000394.1:0-7686 GCA_043737035.1 Bacteroidota bacterium
GTGGCACCAGTGCTGGTGCAATGAATGGCGTTTGTACAATTTATGGTTTAAAAACCGGCGGTAAAAATAACGCTAAGCATTTGTTGGTTAAATTTTGGCATAAAATATCAGAAGCGGGAAAGCTTTCACCAATACAACCGAGTTGGTTGGATAAAATGATGAGTCCGGGTAACATGGATTTTTCTCCATCGTATCGTTTTTTTAGTATGACGACGGAAAACCTCACACCTAAGCAAATGAATCCAATGCAATACAACCCTTTGGAAAAAATTTTAAACGAGGTAATAAATTTTGAAGAGCTTCATAAACTTAATCCTCCAAAATTATTTGTATGTGCTACCAATGTAAAAACCTGCGAAGCCCGTGTTTTTGGCCCGGCTGAAATTACAGCCAAAGCAATATTAGCGTCGGCATGCCTGCCATACATGTATGATGCCGTTGAGATTGACGGGCAATTTTATTGGGATGGCGGATATATTGGCAATCCACCGCTGCAACCTTTAATTGATTTTACCGAGGACACCGACGATATTTTGCTTATACAAATTAATCCGAAAAACATTAAAACCGTACCTACAACTATCGAAGATATTAAAGACCGTGTAAATGAACTTAGTTTTAACTCATCGCTGTTGCTCGAATTAAAATCCATACAATTTAAACAAGAACTCGTGCAACAGGGCATTACCTTAAACGGTAAACTTAAACCGGTATACCTACATAATATTAGCGCCGATAATGAACTTGGAAGTTTAAACCTATCATCGAAATTAAATACAAGTTGGGATTTTATGATGTATTTAAAAGATTTGGGATATAAAGCATGCAGCAGTTGGCTAGAAGAAAACTACGAGCACATTGGTAATAAAAACACGTTGAAATTGGAGTAAGAAGTAGGAACTAAGCATCACACATTCTCCCTAGAGTAATGATTAACCCTGATTGAAGCGGTATCTTTTTGACTTTTTTTAAAAGGAAAAAGATATAGCGGAAAGCAGGATCAAGCTCCAAATTATTCACTTTTAACGTATTTCTTTTAATTATAATACGACTTCTATTTTATTAGCTACAAAATATAGCAACATGCTGCTATAACTAATTGTACTTTTGAACTACTAAAATTTTAATTGTGTCGAAAACAAAAACCACGTATTTCTGTCAGAGTTGCGGAACCCAATCGGATAAATGGGCCGGTAAGTGTAACAGTTGTAACGAATGGAATACTATCGTCGAAGAGATTGTACAAAAAGACACTAAAAATAACAGATTACAGGTTTTTTCGACCGGTAAAAATGAAAGAGGTTCACCTAACAAACCGGTTTTATTGCAGGAAGTTGGCACACAGGAATACCCACGAATACCCGTTGCCGGTAAGGAACTTACGCGTGTATTAGGCGGTGGCATTGTGCCTGGCAGCCTTGTGCTGTTTGGAGGTGAACCCGGCATTGGAAAATCAACCTTAATGCTACAGGTTGCGTTGCGTTTAAAACACTTGAAAATTTTATACGTAAGCGGAGAAGAAAGTGAGCAGCAAATAAAAATGCGTGCTGATAGGATTGGAATTACCACTGAAAATTGTTTTATACTTCAGGAAACAAATACTCAAAATATTTTTTTGCAAATAGAGGAAGTAAAGCCGCAGCTCGTTATTATTGATTCGATACAAACTTTGCATACGAGTTATGTGGAGAGTAGTCCGGGAAGCGTTAGTCAGGTGCGTGAATGCGCTGCTGAACTATTGCGTTTTGCCAAAGAAACGAATACGCCGGTTTTCATGATTGGCCATATTACAAAAGATGGAAGTTTGGCCGGACCAAAAGTGTTGGAGCACATGGTTGATACGGTTTTGCAATTTGAGGGCGACAGAAACCATGTTTATCGATTGTTGCGCACCACAAAAAACAGGTTTGGCAGCACAAACGAATTGGGTATTTATGAAATGCACGGCTCGGGTTTGCGGGAAGTGACCAACCCATCGGAAATATTAATTACGAGCCGCGACACGCCAACCAGTGGGGTAGCTATTTCTGCAACCCTTGAAGGTAATCGCCCTATTTTAATAGAAACCCAAGCTTTGGTGAGTAGTGCGGCGTATGGAACGCCACAACGTTCGGCAACGGGTTTCGACCTACGGCGTTTATCGATGTTACTGGCGGTTTTAGAAAAACGTTGTGGGTTCAGACTTGGCGTTAAAGATGTTTTTATAAACATAGCGGGCGGTATAAAAGTGGAAGACCCAGGGCTTGACCTTGCTTTGGTTTGTGCCGTGCTATCGAGTAACGAAGATTTGCCTATTCCGCAAAACGTGTGCTTTGCTGCGGAGGTTGGATTAACGGGAGAAATTCGTTCAGTAAGTCGGATAGACCAAAGAATATTGGAAGCGCAGAAAATGGGTTTTGAACGAATTTTTATTTCTTCGTATAACCAAAAGGGCCTCGATTTAAAACAGTTTTCCATTGAAGTGGTAACGGTTTCAAAAATGGAAGATGTGTTTGGGATATTGTTTGGGTAAATTGGATGTGTGTGTTTTTTAATCCAGTGAAGAACAATCCTCACTCCGGCTCTCTCCAAAGTAAGATTGCTTCGTGACTCGCAATGACGTAAAAGAAAGGAATATGACGGAGATCCTAAAACAAGTTCAGGATGACCAGATATTCGAATAAATGAAAAACGTTAATTTAATTTCTTTTCATTGTAGGCTTTTATAAAATCAGGCCAGGGAGTTGTAAGGTATTTGTCCTCCGAATAATATTTTAAAACCGGCAGTAAATTAGTGGGTGTAAAAAATGAGTTCAATGCGTCTAATGTATTTTGTTTGGAGTCTAATATAACTATTGTGGGAAATCCCAAACGGTTATTGGTAACTTTTAACGCGAACGAATTAAAGGGATAACCGTTAACAAGTGTTTTAAAACATTTTTCATTTTTAAATAAAATTGTATCAGCACTTTCCGCATCGTAATTTATTAAATAGTAATTTTTATTTATGTAATTAGCAACGGCAGTGTCCTTAAAGGTTGTAGCGGTTTGTACTTTGCATGAATTGCAAAAAGAAGCGTAAATATTAATGAGTATTTTTTTTGGCTTCTTTTTCTGCAGTTTTTCTATCTCGCTCAGCGAATATGTTTTTACTCGTCCTTTTACAAAATTAGTATCATAAAACGTATGCTCAAATTGTTTGGTAAATTCTTCGTAAGATGACGATTTATAAATGTTTTCGACCACATAAATTAAAATCGGCTCCAGTTTTTTTTCTTCTAAAAATCCTTGGGAGAGCAAATTGTATTCGTAATTATTTGTTATAAAAATAGTAGAAGGATAACTTAAACTGTTTCCTAAAAATTTAATGGCGAGTTCATGCGGGGTTTTCGGTGCAGCTGAGGTAGGTTTGTAAATTTTCCCGTTATATTCAATGGTATCTTTTGTTTCGGCATTAAATTTTACCGGATAGTAAAAGGAATTTATATAGCCCGAAATGTTAGCATTAGAATAGGTAGTTTTCATCATGTGTTTACACCAGCCGCACCAGTCGGTATACACATCCACTAAAAATGGTTTAGGTTGTTTTTTGTTTAACTCCTGCGCTTCTTTTATTGTAAGCCATTTTACAAGCCCATCATCTTGTTGGGAAGATCCAAACTTGCAGGTAAAAAACAGGAGAATCGCGTATAGATATTTAATAACATTGTACATCGTCAATATTCAAATGTAATTATTAAAATTTATTTTTCATCAAAATCAATATGTTTTCCCATTGTTCCGCCTAACCTGTACCACAAACTTTGCGACTCAATAATTGGTGTAAAGTTTTGGAGTTTAACACTGTCGTAATTTATTGTTGGATTTGTTTTTGCAAATGTTTTTAATGTATCGTACAACACCGGCAATAATCCCATATCCTTTAACCGCACTTTTTTAAATTTATACAACATGCTTGTTTGAAACGGATCGGTAGATAATGCCACAGTTTTAAAGCCCAATAATTTTGCCATTTTGTAACTATACCATGCGTTTTCAGTGCTATGTTGCGCACGGCTTTCTACAAATATATTATCGGGAGGCACTCCAAGTTTAATGGCGTAAAGTTTCATTATTTGTGCTTCCACATACGGCGAATAAACTGCTCCACCACTCATAATAATGTTGTTAGCTAATCCTTTTTTGTACAAATGTACCGCCCACAGCACTCGCATTTGCATCGTCATATCCCAGTTAGGTCCATTAAAAGGTACACCGGGAACAATGATCGCATCGTAGCACGAATGTATTTTTAACGACCGCTTTGTGTGTGTGGAGGCCGAAGGTTGAAATAACAAGCACGAGCAAAAACACACAAGCATTAAAGCAATAATAAAAAAATAGATCGTTTTAAAACCGGGGTTCATTTGATAGAGCAAAAATTTAGTTTAATGTATAAAGTTATATATCCCTAAGCGCAATTCAAACCCTATTGGTTTGTTTATCCAAGGGGATTAGCATAAATTCACCTTTTAAATATTTTATAATAGACTTACGTTTTGAATCACGAACCCGATATTCATTTTTTTCTTAAAAAGCATTGGGCGCATAATTCCTATCGACCGTTGCAAGAGGAAATTATTTTATCAGTAATCAATAAACACGATACGCTTGCACTTTTACCCACGGGTGGCGGAAAGTCAATATGTTTCCAGGTGCCTGGTTTATTTATTGGCGGCACATGTTTGGTTATATCACCATTAATAGCATTGATGAATGATCAGGTTCAAAATTTAAAAAGTAGAGGATTGAGTGCGGTTGCAATTACTTCGGTAATGAATTTTAAAGAAATAGATATCGCTTTAAATAATGCGGCTTTAGGCCATGTTCAGTTTTTATATGTCTCGCCCGAGCGAATTGAAAATGAAACATTCAGACAACGGCTTTCGTATTTGCCAATTGGATTAATTGCTGTTGATGAAGCGCATTGTGTATCGCAATGGGGCTACGATTTCAGGCCAAGCTATTTAAAAATTTCTGGCTTACGCGACTATTTTCCTACCGTAAATATTATTGCTGTTACGGCGTCCGCTACGAAAGAAGTTGTTGAAGATATACAGGAAAAACTCTTATTTAAAAATCCGGGTGTTTTTCGGCAATCCTTTGAGCGAGAGAACATACGGTACATCGTTCAGCTCGAAGAAAACAAGTACGAGCGATTACTTAAGATCATAAAAAATATTGGCGGCTCAGGCATAGTGTATGTGCGCAATCGGAAAAAAACTCAGGAAATAAGCAAATGGCTACAGCAAAATAATATAAGTGCTTCCTTTTACCATGCAGGCATAACTGCTAATGAGCGGGCAACGGTTCAGCAAAACTGGATCGATAATAAACACCAGGTGATGGTTGCCACGAACGCTTTTGGAATGGGCATTGATAAACCCGATGTTCGTTTTGTAGTGCATGTGGATTTACCGGATAGCGTTGAAGCCTATTTTCAGGAGGCCGGTAGGGCAGGGCGTGATGGAAAATCGGCGTTTGCGGTGTTGCTTTACCAAGCACAGGATGTAATAAATTTAAAAGATTATTTTGAACAACGCACTCCTACCGAAAACGAGATAAAACAAACCTATCAAGCAATATTTAATTTTTTCCAAGTTCCGGTGGAAAGTGGCGAAGGCCTTTCGGTAAGTTTCAATTTGGATGAGGTCGCACGAAATTATAACTTAAAACCAATTACCATTTTTAACTCGATTAAATGTTTGGAAAAAGAAGGGTACTTCTCGTTTTTAGATAGTGGCTATGAACCGCCCAAAGTGATGATGCTAATGGGCAAAACAGATCTTTATAATTTTCAAATTAAATTTCCGGTTTACGAACCTTTGATAAAAACATTGCTCCGCAGCTATGGGGGCCTATGGGAAGATTACGTACATATAAAAGAAAAAGACCTTGCTTACCGCGCAAAACTATCGGAACCGATCCTGCAACAACATTTCGAGATTTTAAATAAACAAGGCGTGTTATCTTTTATTCCGCAATCTACTTTACCGAAACTTATTTTTTTGCAAAACCGCTTAAATTTAAAACATCATTCTATTAGTTTGATAAATTACCCTGTTTTAAAACAGAAAACTTTATCACGTATTAACAGTGTTGTTGCTTATGTTACGGAGACGAAAATTTGCAGAAGCCGTTTATTACTGGCCTATTTCAACGAGACAGAATTTAAGGATTGCGGGTATTGTGATGTGTGCATTGAAAAACATAAAATTGCTTTAACCACGGATACAGGATTATCGGAACAAATAAAAATGGAAGTGATGGCTCAAACTTTGACGCTCGAACAAACAATTAAACATTTCCCATCCATAAATACAAAACGTATTACTTCGTTGATAAATCAAATGATAGATGACGGAATACTATCTATTGATAAACATAAAATACTTTCTGCAAATCTTATTTAATAAAAATACATTTACATATTATGGCGGGTACACTATATTTATTACCGGTTTCTTTGGGAGAGTGCAATTTAGAAGATGTCCTTCCAAAAAAGAATTTCGAAATCATACAAAATCTCGAATTTTTTATCGCGGAAAATGCGAAAGAGGCCCGCGCGTTTTTGAAGCAATGTAATTATCCCGAAATCAGTCGCGCTCAATTTTCATTGATAAACCAGCACACAAAACAAAATGAAATTCAATTATTTTTAGAGCCTTTATTAAAAGGCCAGAACATGGGTTTGATGAGCGATGCGGGTTGCCCGGGAATTGCCGATCCGGGTGCTGTAGCGGTTAAGCAAGCGCATCGAAAAGGTATAAAAGTTGTACCACTTACCGGCCCAAGTTCAATTGTATTATCCATTATGGCAAGCGGATTCAACGGACAAAATTTTGCTTTTGTGGGTTATTTGCCAATTGAAAAAATTGAACGCACTAAAAGGATAAAAGAACTCGAAGTGTTAACATCGAAGTATAAACAAGCGCAATTTTTTATCGAAACGCCGTACCGCAATCAGAGTTTATTTGAAGATCTTTTAAAAACTTTAAATCCAACTCATAGTTTATTGGTGGCAACAAACATTTCGCTAACCGACGAATGTATCGCCGTACGATCGGTTTCTGAATGGAAAAAATTAGCACCACCAGACTTTCACAAAAAGCCAACAATTTTTGGAATATATTTTGAATAACCGTTAATATCCAAAAACATCTTTTAAAGTCAGGTACTTAATCGTACCATATTTTTCGAGGGTTTTAATATCCATATTTTCCTTTTTTCCAAGTATTAAAATAGCAGTAGGTTTATTTTTAATTTTATTTTCCTGAAAAGCTTTTACATCCACGTAATTCATTTCGGCAACCTTTGCGTAAATATCTTTTCTGATATCTGTTTTTAATCCAAACTTTTCAGCGTTTATATAGTTAAACAAAATATCGGCTTTATCAATTCTATCTGTTTTAATATTCTGCAAAATGGCTTCTCTTGCGGCTCCAAAAGAAATATCCGACTTAGGCAAGTCGTTTAATAAACTACTCATGCCAGCCAAAGCTTCAGGTAGTTTGTCGGCTTGCGACCCGATGTATGAAAAATTATAAGAGGGTAATTTAGGATCAGCTGGATTTCTATAACCCGAGTAGCATGAGTAAGCCAAAGCTTTCGATTCGCGAAGATCCTGAAAAACAATTGAGCTCATTCCTCCGCCAAAGTATTCATTAT
>JAYTBK010000395.1:0-16396 GCA_043737035.1 Bacteroidota bacterium
TATTACTCGCCCATTCTTTCGCAAAATACGTAAGAATCACAGACGCACCAGCCCGTTTCATACTCAATAAAATTTCATCGCGCACGCGATCACCGTCAATCCACCCATTTGCAGCTGCTGCTTTTACCATTGCGTATTCACCACTCACGTTGTAAGCTGCAATTGGTAGATCAAAATGTGTACTTAAATCTTTTATCACGTCCAAATAACTTAACGCGGGTTTAACCATTAAGAAGTCAGCACCTTCTTCGGTGTCGAGTTGTGCTTCAATTAAAGCTTCTCTCCCGTTTGCAGGATTCATTTGGTAAGTTTTTTTATCACCAAATTTTGGTGCGCTATTTAGGGCGTCACGAAAAGGATTGTAAAAGCCACTGGCATATTTAGCGGTATAGCTCATTATAGAAACGTCTTGATGTCCCACATTATCTAACGCTTCGCGTATGTACGCTACCCTTCCATCCATCATATCGCTTGGCCCAATAATATCAATCCCGCAATCGGCCTGCGCTATAGCCATCTTTGCCAAAATATCGAGTGTTTTATCGTTTACAATTTTGCCGTTTTCTACAAGCCCGTCGTGGCCATCGCTGCTATATGGATCCATGGCAACATCAGTCATAATACAAGCTTCTGGAAATTCTTTTTTAATAAGCGTGAGCGTTTTTAAATACAGGCCGTTTTTATTTAAACTTTCGGTGGCTGTTGCGTCTTTTAGTTTATCGTCAACACTCGGAAAAACGTCAAAAGCCATTACGCCAAGCTTCATGCAGCTTTCTATTTCCTTAAGAATTAGATCGGAGCTCCAACGATAGATTCCCGGCATTGACGCTACTTCGCTTTTGGCGTTTCTACCGTCAATTAAAAATAACGGATATATAAAATCATTTACCGAAACATGGTTTTCCTGCACCATATTTCTTATCGCTTGCGATTTTCTATTTCTACGTGGCCGGTTTGTAATCATAGGGTTTGTATTGCTTAATTCCTTTATAAAAAAAGTAGATGGATATACACATTAATACATGACTAAGATCGAGGTGATTAAACCAAACAGAAATAGCGAGTTTAAACACATGTACAAACACCGTAAGAACGACTACGCCAACTCCTAATAACATATATTTGCTTAACGCAGACTTGGTTTTTTTATAGATAACGCTTTCAAGTAGGCTCACAAACAAGAGTAAACCAATAGCCGAGTGTATTTCCACTACAGTAAAACTAAAAACAGTATAGGTTAGTATAAATGCAACCACAATTTCAATGTAATTGGCAACAAGTAATATTTTAAAGTAAATTGATTTTATAAATTGCTTGAAATGGTACACCGCCGCGGTTTGTGCAACAGCAACTCCTAAAACGTTAGCTTCCCAACCATAAATTTTTGCTGAAAACCCAAAACGGTATAGAAATGCATGGCCAATAAATGCTGCTACTACGGCCGAAAATCCAATTGCTAAAATGAACCAGCGATAAATATTTGCTGCTATACGGTGTTTCTGATTTTTTGTATTTATGAAAGCGAATAAGCAAATGGCCGCAAAAATAATATTGGTAATGGAAGTTATAGGTTCATCAACACGTAAATTGCCAATGTATATGGTTGGATTTTGATAAGGGTTTATCATGCTGTATGTTTTACTCGGATATTAACTCGAGCCCAAATTTAAATTCATTTTTTAAAAAGTATGTAAAATTGCTCGCAACAATCCTAAATCGTCAAAACTATGTGGTTTATGTATTTGCTCAGCTTTTACTTTTGCTTTTAAAAGTGTTTTTTCAGTTGCTTCTCCCATTGCAATTATTTGCTGATGCGAAAAAATTTTATTTTTTTCTAAATATGATTCCGCATTGCTCGGGCTGGTAAACACTAAAATATCGGTTGTGTCAGCAACTTCATGCGGAACTTTTAATGTGGCATAAATAGGAAGATCAATCACATTTTGTTGTTTAGGAAATTGCCATTGTATGGTGCGCATACTATCACGAGCAACTGGAAATACAACTTTACCAAGACCAACGCGTGCCGAAAATTGTTTTCCTACGAGTTTTGTATCTGTGCTTTGACCAATAAAATCGGCACGTAAACCAAGTTCGCGTATGGCCTGCGATGTTGACTTGCCAATGCATCCTATTTTTGCAGCTCCAATATTTGGTTTTTGCATAAAGAAAAACTCAACAGCGTGTTTACTGCTAAAAAAAAGCCAGTCACTTTTTGGCAGGTCTTTTATCGTAAGCTTTTTTAAATCGATTAAGCTTTTTGATTCCGTTTTAAAACCGAGGTTTGTAAGCCATCGGTTTAATGAATTGTTTTCGTGGGCATCGCGCGAAAAGAATACTGATTTACCTGTAATGCGTTTAAGGTGTTCTACTATTTTTTCCGGAAGGTCTTCGGTGTTCGTTGTTTCATAATAAAGTTGCTTTGGCTGCGTATTCCACTCATCGGCACAACTCACCCAAACTTTAAACAATTTACGATCATGCTCATTCATTTCAACATCGCAAAACACACCCAAAGGTAATTGGCAGCCGCCATCTAATAAATTTAAAACACGCCTTTCAATATTAATATTAACCAACACATCGTAATCGCAAACCAAATCAAAAACATCAGTTAGTTTGTAGTCGTTTTCACGTATTTGCCAGGCTAAAACTCCTTGCGCGGGTGCAGGTATAAATTCGGATGTTTCCAATTGTTCAACCGTAAACTCCGAAAGGTCTGTCCCCAACCGTTCGAGACCTGCCGCTGCTAAAATAATGGCATCATACTGTCCGGTTCTGAGTTTGTTAATTCGGGTTGGTACATTTCCGCGTAAGTCGCTAATTTCAACATCAGGTCGAAATGATAGTATCTGTGATTTTCGCCTCGCCGAGGACGTTCCTACTTTAGCGCCTTTTTTTAAATTAAATTTTTGTTTAGCGTCCGCCGCTTCTTCACGCATCACTAACCAATCGGCTGGGTTTTCTCGCCCCGAAACGCCCGCAATAATTAAGCCCTCTGTGTTTTCGGTTTGCAAATCTTTGTGCGAGTGCACAGCAACATCAATTGTGCCCGCCAATAATTCCTCTTCTAATTCTTTGGTAAAAAAACCTTTTCCTTCTAATTTATCAAAACTGGTATTCCATTGTTGGGATGCATCACCTTTAGTTTCAATAATTTTTATCTGTGCTGCATGTCCTTTTTTTTCCAACAATTCTTTTGTGTAGTTGGCCTGCCAAAGTGCAAGTTCGCTGCCGCGTGTCCCAATCGTTATCATAACGTATTTAAACTTTTAAAGTGCTTTTGTTTTTATGGGAAGATTAATAGAGATTGATGCAATGGAGTTTAAATATCTTCTTCAAGAAAAACCTTTTTTGCTGTTTTAATAGTTAATGCATTGTATTTTTTTTCCATATATGCCAAAACTTTCTCTAACACAATTTTGCTTTCAGTATTTAGCGTGCCTAAATCTTTTGCAAATACTTCTTTAATGGCGGTTTCTTTAATTATTTTTATCTGTCGTGGTATCTCGCCAAAAGCAAGTTCAATTTTGCGTTCCTGATATAAATATTTAAACTCTTCGACTTTACTGTCAATAATTATATTGCAAGCTTCAATTTCATTTTCTCGTTTCATAACATTTTGTTCAGCCTGTTTTTTAAGCGACTCAATATCAATGTAAAACACATCGTGTTTTTTAATTACATCAGGCTCAACATCGGCAGGCAATGCCAAATCAATAATTACTTTTTTTGAAGTTTCGTTATTGAGAAGCGACTGGTACAATAAGCCGGTAATGAGTATTTCGTGTGAAGACGTACAGGTTATTAAAACATCAAACCCCGATTTAAAATTTTCTATTTCCGATAATGGATATGCTTTTCCGCCTAATTGCGTGGCTAATTTTTCAGCATTTATAAGCGTTCGGTTAAAAACAGTGAAGTTTGCATACTCATGTTTTTTAAGATAATTAGCCATGTTACAATTTGTTTCACCGGCGCCTACAAATACAATGCGTGCGTTGTTTTTTATGCCAAGGTTACGCAGTTGCCTGTAAGCTAGTGATACAATCGATACCGGATTTTTTGCGATATCGGTTTCCGTATAAACTTTTTTTGCTGTTTCAATGGTATGTTTAATTGCAAGCCGTATCGTATCGCCTGTTAAACCTAATGCGTTACAAAACTCATATGCTTTACGAACCTGTGTTATAATTTCGCGTTCGCCAACAACTAATGAGTCGAGGGAGGCAGAAACATTAAATAAGTGTTTTATGGCCGCTTGGGCTTCATAAATTTTTATTTTTGATATTAGAAAATGAATTTCCTCTGTTGTTAAAGCATTGTTGATTTCAAGTAACAATTCGTTTAAAAACTGAGGGGTAATATCGTGGTGCGTAGTTACAGCTAATTCAACGCGGTTGCATGTGCTCAAAAACAGAAGTTCGGTAAGCTCCATTTTTATTTTTAACGCCTTTAAAACCGTTTTTTGTTTTTCCTCATGTAAATGTAATTTGCCAATAATTTCGAGAGAAGCAAATTTATGGGTAAGGGATATAATTTTAAAAGATTCCATGGGGGGCGAAACCCAAATTTCGCTATATAGGCTTATCTTAATGTCATCAAAATGTCACGGCCTTATATTTATACAAATTCTAAATAGCAGTATTTGTTGTTATTGATGCTGGTTCAATTTTATTAAATTTACGCTGATGCGTGTAAGCTCTAGAATATTTTTTGGTTGTTTGTTTTTAGTTCTGATCGCGGGAGCTAATGTTACTTATGCGCAAAATGTGCAAATTGATAGTTTGTATAAAGTTTACAAAGTCATTAACACAAAAGGAAAATTGAACACTGGTATGGCTTTAATTAGAAATTTACTTTCATCCAAACAATTTCCTCAAGCGCAAAAAATCATCAATCAATTAGAACGGTTGCCTGTTGAACCGGGCGAGGCAGACGCAAAGCCCGGACTTTTAAACTATTTAAAATCATTGTACTTTCAAGGCACAGGCAACCTTGCACTCAGCAATAGCTATGCCCTTACTGCGCTTCCATTTTTAACAACCAAAACTTATTATCTGGCGGATGCCCAAAGCGTATTGATATTGAATTCGTTGAATGCAAATAAGTACGACTCTTGCATTATGTATGAAGCCAAATATTTGAAATCCCTACGTAACAGCAATAATCCAATGGCAATAACCGAATCCTATCTTGCCGTTGCAAGGTGCTACCAGCTTTTAGGCAACAGACAAAAATCTATCGAAAAGGCACTTATCGCAGTTGATTTGGCCAAGCAGAATAAAATCAAGAATAAATTAATATTTGCCTATATTATTTTGTCATCTGTTTATAACGATGAAGACTTAAACTTGGGGCTGGTTTATGCAAATGCTGCAATCCGCGAAATTGGAAGTTCTGAATCTGAATTTTTACCGGAAGCTTATTTAATGCTAGGAAACACCTATACTGACTTGGAAAAACCTGATAGCGCAAAAATTTGTTATGCATTAACTACCAAATGGGCCAAAAAATTTGAAAAGGATGAATTGTACTTAGCAGCGGTTGGTAATTTAGGAAACCTCGCTTACGAAGCTAAAAAATATAACGAAGCATTTAAATATTTTGAACTCGCATTAATTGGGTATAAAAAAAAGAATTCCCTTTTAGAAATCGCTGTATCCTATGGCGCGCTAGCTGATTTTTATAGAGAAATAAAAAATTACAAAACATCGGTGCTTTACTACGATAGCGCGTTGCTAGTCACATCAAAAATAAATTCAGCGGAAGATTTTATTCTAAATTATAAGGGGCTAAGCGAAACGTATGAACTAATGGGCGATTATAAAAACGCGTTTCAAAATTTTAAACTTTATAAATTTTGGAACGACTCGATCAATAACAATCAAAACTCGAAAAAAATAGTAAAACTTGGGTTAGAATACAAATTTAATGCTCAAAAAAAAGAAAATGATCTTATTCAACGAAACAAAGATTTAATTACTCACGAAAAAATTGAGAAACAAAAATATATTATATGGTCGGCAGTGATATGCGGCTTACTGCTTGTTTTATTTTTGGGATTTATGGTGAAGTCGAATGTCATACGAAAGAAAACAAACAAAAAATTGCAAATATTTAATAACGAAATTATAACTCAAAAAAACATTATTGAAACAAAAAATCATGAAATTACCGATAGCATAACCTACGCAAGCCGCATACAACAAGGCATTATACCCGACGCGGATGAGCTTGAAAAAATGTTTCCTCAATATTTTGTGTTCTATAAGCCTCGCAATATTGTGAGTGGCGATTTTTATTGGACAAGTTATGTAAAACGCAATCACGCAAATAATATACTTTTGGCTGTAGCTGACTGTACCGGACATGGTGTTCCGGGCGCGTTTATGAGTCTTGTTGGAAACACGTTATTAAACCAAACAGTAAATGATGCAGCAATAGCTTCTCCAGCCAAAGCCTTGGATTATATAAACCAACAATTACCTAAAACTATAAAAAGTAAAAGCAGCACGGGCACCATTAAAGATGGAATGGAGGTTGCCATGTGCGAATTTGACTTTAATACGCTTACAATGCAGTTTGCCGGCGCAAATAGCAATATATATGTAGTTAGAAATAAACAAATACAAATATACCGTGGTGATAAGCAACCTATCGGTGAAAGCTTTTCGGGAACAATTCTGTCATATACTAACCAAACCGTTGCTTTGCAAAAAGGCGATAACATCTATTTAATTACGGATGGATTTGCCGACCAGTTTGGCGGTGAAAAAGGAAAGAAATTTAAATATAAACCGCTCGAAAATTTATTTTGCAGTATTTCCGAAGAAAATTGTACCGAACAAAATGCGATCATTTCTAACGAATTTATCCACTGGATTGGAAACCATGATCAGGTTGACGATATTTTGATATTCGGAATAAAAATTTAATTGAGCGCGATGTTAAAAAGGCATAGTACTTGTTTATATTTTAACAAATTATTTTAGAAGGGCATTAAACCTTTTACAACTTTAGCCATCTTACTCACAATAAAACAAAAAGCATATAAACGGGAAAAATAGTTTAACCGAAAATTTAAAACAAAACATATGAAAACTAAAAAAGTGGTATTTGGAATTTCGTCGGTGTTAATTGCAGCAGCGTTAACCTTCGGATCATGTAAAAAAAAGGAAGAAACCCCTGCGCCCATTGATGAAAGCGGACAAGCGTCAACCGATTCGCGCACCGCAATTAGCGAAAATGACGCATCCATTAATGATGTTAACCAAACATTAAGCGATTATCCGGCAATGCATGGCCGCCTAAACCAAACAACCCAACCTGCAACAACTATTTGCGGTTTAGATGTTGATACTGTTGGTTCTTACCAAGGAACGATTAAATTAAATTACAATGGTACGGTTTGTAATAACCGCCAACGTAATGGTTCAATACGTTTAACATTGATGAGCTACTCAACCGGCGTACGTTGGAAAGATGTAGGGGCCGTTTTAAAAATTGAGTTTTTAGGTTATAAAGTTACCCGCGCATCCGATGGACAAAGCGTTGAATTAAATGGTACTCAAATGCTTACCAACATCAGCGGCGGAACTTGGTTTAACCTGTTGTTTTTAGCTCAGCCAAATTTAGTGAGTTCGGTAACCGGCAACAATTTAAATGTTAAGTTTAACGGATCGGCAACCGCTATCTATAATATTAACCGCAAATTTACTTATACTTGGGCAAATAATATATTAACCTGCACAGGTGAAGGTATTGGTAATTCGGGTGGTATTAACAACCTCGAAAATTATGGCACAACTCGCGATGGAGATGCGTTTACAAGTCAGGTTACAACACCTATTGTTTGGAATACAACATGTGGTGGTGGCGCTCCAACATCAGGCCATTTAATTATAAAAGTTGCAAGCAAAAGTTTTGATCTCGATTGTTTATTTGGTGTAAACTCGGCCGGAACTCCAATTACAGTAGGTGCTAACCAGTGTGCATATGGGTGGAAATTAACCTGGACAGTTGGCACAAACTCTCAAAACAAAATTATTGGTTACAGCTAATTAACTCTTTATAAAAAACAAATTAAACAAAAACGCCCTGAGGTAAATCCTCAGGGCGTTTTTGCTTAATTAAAAAAACAAATAGTTTGGGTATACTTTAGCGCCGCAAAACAACTTAATGATTAATAGAGATCCTGAAACGAGTTCAGAATGACGGTTGCCAATCGTTTCGCATTTGCATTTTTTTGCTAGCGGTTAGCGTTAGTGATTACAGTGAAGATCCTTTGCGTTTTTTTTGCAAAGATTAAAACGTAAAGCACGGCCTGCCCTAATCAGAAAAATAAAAATTAATAAATGCTGTTACGAAAAAGCGTTAAAGCCTGTTACATCCATTCCTGTTATTAATAAATGGATATCGTGCGTGCCTTCATAAGTAATAACCGATTCTAAATTCATCATATGTCGCATAATCGGATATTCGCCCGTAATACCCATGCCACCGTGTATTTGGCGGGCTTCGCGCGCTATTTGTAACGCCATGTTTACGTTATTGCGTTTTGCCATGCTAATTTGTGCGGGAGTAGCGCGGTGTTCATTTTTTAATACCCCCAAGCGCCAGGTTAGCAACTGCGCCTTCGTAATTTCAGTAATCATTTCGGCTAGTTTTTTTTGTGTCAACTGAAACGCGCCAATCGGCTTACCAAACTGTATACGCTCCTTGCTGTAACGCAATGCGCTGTCGTAACAATCCATAGCCGCGCCAATTACGCCCCAGGCGATACCAAAACGTGCAGAGTTTAAACAACCCAGCGGTCCTTTTAGACCTTTAACATTCGGGAAAATATTTTCTTTAGGGATTTTTACATTGTCAAAAACCAATTCGCCGGTAGCGCTTGCGCGAAGGCTCCATTTACCATGTGTTTCGGGTGTTGTAAAACCTTCGTAACCTCGCTCAACAACTAAGCCGCGTATTTCACCTGCCTCATCTTTTGCCCACACAACAGCGATGTCCGCAAAGGGGGAATTGCTTATCCACATTTTAGCGCCGTTCAATAAATAATGATCGCCTTTATCTTTAATATTGGTAATCATTCCATTAGGATTACTTCCATGGTCGGGCTCGGTTAATCCAAAACAACCCATCATATCGCCGCTTGCTAGCTTTGGTAAGTATTTTCTTTTTTGTTCTTCGCTCCCGTAAGTATAAATAGGATACATTACCAACGAACTCTGCACGGATGCTGTTGAACGCAAACCGCTATCGCCACGCTCAAGTTCCTGCATTATAAGTCCGTAAGAAATTTGATCGAGGCCCGGACCGCCGTATTCGGCAGGAATGTATGGCCCAAACGCGCCAATTTCGGCAAGGCCTTTTATCCATTGCTTGGGAAATGTTGTTGTTTGGCAGGCTTCTTCAACAATTGGTGTTACTTCTTTTTTTACCCAGGCGCGCGCCGTTTCGCGAATTAATTTATGCTCTTCGGTAAGGAGATCATCCATTAAATAATAATCGTGTGCCTGAAAGTTATCTGTTGCCATGTGTGGATTTTTAAATGATTACAAATTTACGGAAAAAATAAGATTTTAATTTGCTTTTCCATTTATTGTAAAAACAATGGTATACAAAAAACCCCGGCAATCTCGGAGCTTTTTTAAACGGCATAAGATTTATTGTTTCACCATCTTTTTGGTATTAATGGTTTTACCATCTACAATTAATGTATAATTATAAATGCCGCTACTTAAATCGACGGTGTAAACTGTTATTTCGCCCTTACTTTTTTTATTGACCCGAACTTTTTTTAAAATTTTGCCCTACACAGTGAATCAGCGCAATTACAAAAAAACTCGCCGGAAAGGAAAGGGTTTTTAAGTTCTTTTTTAGGGTTAATGATGAGGGCTGTGTTCGTGCATTGTGGCGCTTGTATCGGCAGAATTGTGCATCTGTAAAGAATCGGTAACGGGGTTTTCTTCCGCAGAATTAAGAATGGTTGTTCCTTGCGGTTTTTCAGTATTTTCTGTGTGCGAAGCATCGTGGTGCCCGCCATGAGAATTTTGTTCCGCTGCCTCTTCACATTTTTGGCCATCATGGCAACATTTTTTGTTATCGCAGGTGCTTACTAACAAAACAATGGCTAGCAAGGTTACCAAACCTAAAATCATTGGCGTGCGAAAAGAAACTGTTTTAGGTTCTTCGTTTTGGTTATGGTGGTTATCGTGTGATGAACTCATAGAAATACGTTGCATTTAATGTGGTAAAAATAATTTATTTATCGGGTAAAAAAAATTATTGTATCGAAATTTTTACGGCTTGTTTTTTACCGTTTGCACTAAGGGTTAAAATGTAAATCCCGTTTGCAATTCCGTTTAAGTTAATGTTATTCATGCTTGCCGGTTGCTGAGCCTGATTTTCAAGCACCTGTATTTTAACTTCTTTTCCTTGCATATCGGTAATAGTAGCCGCTAAAACTTCGTTAGAGTTTGTTACAACCGTTAATTCACCGTTTGTCGGATTAGGAAAAACACTGAGCAAAGGCGCAAAAGTGGGTTCATCAATACCAACAAAAAGACGTGCCCTATCGCGGTATTTTACTTGTGAGGGTGTAAAATTTCCACCAATTACGTTTCCGCTAATTTCCATATAAGGAATTTTTTCACTGGTTGTAAGCCACTGGTAACTGCGCGCATAATTAGGGAACCCAAATTTATTAAACCCCATTGGCAGGGCTGATATCGTAATCGTATCCATAGAATATTGCGTTGTAACAACCCTCAAGCACGGTGCCGTACCGTATGGCGTTGTAATTGTTCCCCAGCCATCGGCCTCTGTAATGCGATACCCTTGTTTTTTGTAGGTAAATGGTATAAGGCTATTACTTGGCGTTGATAGTTTAAAGGTTGTAGAATCGCGATTACCATAGTTTAAAGGAAATTTATACAGCTCATCTTCATCACTAAACGTCGCGCCAATTGGTATTCCCGACATGGTTAAGCCAAGCCCTTCCGAATTAAATGATGAAGGTGAAGTAACTTTACGGTAAAAACTATAAATGTTTTTTATGGAGATTGGAAATCCGGGAATATTAGGAACCGGAATTGAATCAATTATTTTTTCGCCATATTTTGGAGGTAAAAAATAAAAAAAATAGGGTGTAGCAGTGGATGGTTGAAATTTCCGAATGTCCTGACCCGTGGCAGTAAGGTTAAAATTCCAAACAAAATTTGTTCCGGTTGATGTATAGTTTGTTACCGCGTTTGCAGCTACAGTGCTGTATCGACAGGTATCGCCCGACACCGGCATGTTGGCTGGTGTAATGGTAACTTGTGCTGAAGCGAAAATGGTTAGGATGCAAAACGATAAAGTAAATATATTTTTCATTTAAATAAATTGAATATTAAATATAAGGAAATTTTTTGAAAGTACTGCGCGTTTACCAACTTCCGCCCGAACCGCCACCGCCACCACGCCCTCCGCCAAATCCTCCAAAACCGCCGCCTGAAAAACCACCGCCGCCACCGCCACCGCCAAATCCGCGACCCATGCCGCCAAGAAGACCTCCGGCAAAGTACGTCATGCCTCCGCCACCACGCCCCGAATTTTTAAATAAAAAAAGAACAATTAATACAATGGCAATAATAAAAAGTATGGGATGATCCTGCACAAACCGTTCACGCGGATCTCGTTTTGGTTTTTTAATATTGTACTCGCCCTTTGCAGCTTTCATTAGAGCCTGACAACCGGCTTCGAGGCCATCATAGTTGCGGCCCTCTTTAAAAAAAGGAACTATTTCTTGTTCACGAATGTGTTTTGTTTGCAAATCGGTTATAGCTCCTTCGAGGCCATAACCAACCGAAATAAATAATTTTCTTCTACCATCGACGCCCGTAGGCTTCACTAAAATAACAACACCATTGTTAACGTTTTTTTGGCCTACTCCCCAAGTGTTTAATATTTGTGTAGAGTACGTTGCTTCATCTAAACCGTTAAGATCATCAACAATTACAATGCAAATTTGGTTAGATGTTTCGTTGCTAAAATTTTGTAACTCGGTTTCCAATTGTTGTTTCTCAACCGAACTTAAAAACGGTTCCTTACACAAATCGTTTACAAGTTTATTAGGAGTAGGGCGGGCTGGAATTTGAGATAACGCTGTACGCGAAAAAATAGAAAAACAAACCATTAAAAAAACCCAAATGAATTTCATTAGTATGAAATTTGGTTTGGCAATTCGTTTTTATCGTCGCTTTGTAACGGAAAGTATTCTTTTAACTTTTGGCCACACAATTCAACTGCTTTTTCGAGGCCGGTGATGTAATCTTGTTTTTTAAAATACGATATTGCTGTATCGGAAATGCTTTTCCAAAACTCATCTGTTACTTTTTGGTGTATACCCTCATCGCCCCAAACCGCAAATGTTTTATTGTTGTGTGCAAGATAAAACAGAATGCCGTTTTTATCTTTAGTGTTTTGCATGTTCAATTTTTCGAACTGCTTTTGAGCCGCCGTTAACGGGTCGCCTTTATGATTTTTCTCAATATGCACACGCACTTCGCCTGAGGTAAACGACTCGGCAACATTGATTGCTTTTACTAGCCTTGCTTCTTGTTCAGCAGAAAGCAATTTTTTACTAAACAGCATTACTTAATGTTAATATCAAATTTTGGAACTTTATCGGTTCCGGCATCCGCCTGAAAATAAGTGGCGTCTTTATATCCCCAGGCAAATAAACTTGCAGGTATTTTTTTTATGCTTGCGTTATAGTCTTTCACTACTTCGTTGTACCGCATCCGTTCAACAGCAATGCGGTTTTCGCAACCTTCCAGTTCAACGCGTAGTTCGCTGAATGCAGCACTTGATTTTAAGGAAGGATAATTTTCGGATACGACTAATAATTTTGAAATTGCTGAGGACAGCTCACCCTGCACTTGTTTAAACTGTTGCATATTTTGTTCAGTTAAATTTGTGGGATCAATGGTTATTTGCGTTGCCTTTGCCCGCGCTTCCACTACGGCAATTAGCGTCGACTTTTCAAAATTTGCTTCTGCCTCAACAGTTTTTACAATGCTTGGTATCAAATCTGCGCGGCGCTGGTATTGACTTTCCACCTGATGCCATTGCGCAACAACTGTTTCATTTAAATCAACAAAGCTGTTTCGTTTGCTGCAGCTATAACCCAATAATATGACAACCAAAAGGCCAATGGAAAGAAAAATAATAGTGCGTTTCATGTTAGTGATTTTTAGTGCAATAACTGTTTATAGTAAAGCGTTGTAAATATAGAGTGAAATTAAAAATAATTATCTTTATAAAACGTAAATTGATAAAAAAAAGCATATATATTTTTCTTTTGATTTTAAGTTGTCCGTTGTGTAATTGGGCCCAACTCGTTTATAAACTGAACATCGTTAATACGGATAGCCAGAAAATATTTAAAAAAGTTTCTTATAAAAAGCAATTTAATGCAAAAGAGTCTGCTACCAAAGAGGTTAATAAAGTTTATCTTGCTTTACTGAATGAAGGCTACATTACTGCTGCCGTTGATAGCGTTAATTGGGATTCGCTAAACGCCACTGCTTTTATGTATGCAGGCCACAAACACAAGTGGATCAATTTAAAATATGAGAAAAAAGATGAGGCGTTAATTAGCAACCTCGGTTACGGCGAACATTTTTTTACTAATCGCGCGTTTAAGTTTAACGAATTATCGGTATTTATGGAAAAGATAGTTAGCCATTACGAAAACAGTGGTTATCCTTTTGTAAATACATATTTAGACAGTATAAATTTTTTAGAAAACGCTGTAAGTGCCAAACTCACTATAAACAAAAACGAGTTCGTAAAGCTTGATAGCCTAATTACAAAAGGCGATGGAAAAGTTAATCAAAAATTTTTGTTGAGATATTTAGGAATTAAAAATGGCATGCCTTACAACGAACTTACATTTAAAGGAGTATCGAACAAAATACGACAGCTCCCTTTTGTAACTGAAATTAAAGCGCCGGTGATGAGGTTAACAGATAAGCAAAATAAATTTTATTTATTTTTAGACAAAAGAAACGCCTCACAATTTGATGGCATTGTTGGCATACTTCCCGGCGATAACGGTAAAACTATTTTTACGGGCGATGTTAAAATAAAGCTTGTAAACGCCTTATTAAAAAGTGGCGAAACGTTTGATCTTAATTGGCGCAGGCTGCAATCGCAAACACAGGATTTAAAGGCGCGCGTTATTTATCCATACATTGGCGGCTTGCCTATTGGGGTTGATTACGATATTAAACTTTATAAACGGGATACCACTTTTATTGATGTAACCAATGGGTTGGCGCTTAACTATTATTACAGCGGGCTTAATTATTTTAAAGTATTTTACCGGCAGCGTAATGCAAATTTAATTTCCACCACATATTTAAATAATATTACCACGCTGCCCGAATATGCCGATGTAGTAACAAAATCGTATGGTGTTGGTGTATTTCACGAAAAGTTTGATTACAGGTTCAATCCAAAAAAAGGGTTTCATTTTGCTACCCAGGTTTCGGTAGGCAACCGGCAAATAAAAAAAAACCCAAAAATAAATGATCAGGTATACACTACTGTTCAGTTAAAGAGTTCGCAATATCAGGTAGAAGGCGATATTGCTGGATATATAAACCTCATTAAAAACCATGTTTTAAAATTATCGGCGGAAGCCGGTGGAATTGTTGGAAATGCGCTTTACCGGAACGAATTACACCGTATTGGAGGTTTAAAAACGTTGCGTGGTTTTGATGAAGAAAGTATTTACGCGTCAACTTACGTTATACCGACCTTAGAATACAGATTTTTATTTGAAAAAAATTCAAATATTTTTTTGTTTGTTGAAGGTGCTTGGTACGAAAGCAATAGCACATTGGGCTACATTACTGACACGCCCATAAGCGCAGGTGCCGGAATTAATTTTGAAACCAAAGCGGGCATTTTTAATTTAAGTTATGGCCTTGGAAAACAATTTGGCAATACATTCGATTTACGGACAGGAAAAATACATGCAGGCCTTACAGCTTTATTTTAGTCGAATTTCGGCATTTTATCTAAAACTTTTAGTTAAACTTGTGTATACTTAAAACCGGTGAAACTAAAATATATCCTTATATTTTTATTTATAATGAGTGTGTTTGCCGGATACACGCAAAAAGTAAACCTTCAAAAATTTTCTGTAAAAGATGGTCTGACACAGTCAACCGTAAAATATATTGAGCAGGATAATTTTGGGAATTTGTGGTTGGCAACAAATAACGGTTTGTCAAAATTTAATGGCAAAACGTTCGACAATTTTACTACTACCAACGGATTGCCCGGTAACGAAATTAATAGTTTATTGTTTGCAAATGATGTTTTGTTTATCGGCACAAAAAAAGGATTTTGCAGTTACAATGGCGATAAGATTACAAGCGGCGGTATTTATAAAAAAATATCGGGAAGTGTAAAAAAAATATTGCAGAACAAACATGTACTGCATATTATAACCTCTCGAGGGTATTACCAGCTAGATATTAGCAAGGCACCTTATCGCATCGATTCTGTTTCTATACCCAATATTATTGCGCAAAACCCAAGTGATGCGGAATTTGACGGTGATGGAAATATGTGGATATCAACCACCAAACATGGCTTGTATTTTATGGAACATACCATTTCCACTATTATACCAAAATTTGTACTGATACAAAATTCGGCATCGTCGGCCACCATTAACAATAAGCTCGTACGCATTGCAAATTTTAATGATGCCAACTTATTAAAAGGCAATGCAATTTATTGCATTGAGTTTGATAAACAAAAAAACCTTTTAATAAGTGATTGGGGAAATGGAATTGCGTTATTAAAATTCGACTTTATAAATAAAAGCGGATTTACGGCCAACTATTTAAACCTTGATTCGGTAGACACTGAAAACAGGGGCTTTTTGCGTTTCGTAAACATTCAAAAAGACGATGATGGTAACATTTTTTTAGCGTCTGATGGATCAGGATTTTTAAAAGTGGTTATAGATAAAAACACCAACGAAAGCGATTATAAAAGCAAAAACATTATTTGTATTAACAATGCACAGGGTTTTTACGGAAGTAATCCTCTCTGTTTTAAACAGGATAAATATCAAAACTTATGGATCGGGACTTTGTACGATGGCATTGTGATGATGAATAATAAAAGTTCGTTGAGTTATAACCAAACTTCCGGTTTAACCGAAGAAAAAATTATTAGCTTATACTGTTCCCACGATAGCGCAATTTGGCTTGGTTCTTACGGAGGTGGCGCCTTTAAATACAAAAACAAAAAATTTACACGGTGTTTTTGGGATCAAGGACTGAGTGAGTCAATCATTCGTTCGATTACGGAAGATAAATTC
>JAYTBK010000396.1:0-3088 GCA_043737035.1 Bacteroidota bacterium
ATTCCTTCGTAACCTCTGTAAAACGCAACAACATTTATTCCCTCATGCCTTGCAGTTCTTACTATCGCGCGTATGCAGGCGTTCATCCCCGGAGCATCGCCGCCCGATGTGATCAATCCAATTTTTTGTATCATATTTTTTTTCTGATGGCGTAAATTAATTCATCTAAAAATTCTCCATTCTTAAAAATGGTTTTTTTGTACTTACCCTCTAGAATAAAATCTGCTTTTAATATCGCTTTTTGCGAAGCAATATTATTACCAAAAATGCGGGCAAAAATTCTTATCACATCTAAGTTTTGAAAACCATAATCAACCATTTGTTTTATGGCATATGTTGCTATCCCTTTTCTCCAATATGCCTCCGAAAGCCAATACCCAATTTCATAATTCTTACATAAAATATCCGCTTGCCTGTGTAGGCCAATTCCACCAACCGGTTTTCCATCGTACTCAATGGCAAAAAATACACTCGGGCCATTCGCGTTCGCTTTTTCTATAAATTCTTTTGCGTGATGTAATGTGTATGGACTTGGAAAAACATCCGCCATATAGCGCGCGATGCTTATATTATTTGCCATCTGTGCCAGTTGCCCAGCGTCTTTTATTTTCCACAGACGTAAAATAACATTCATAACTGTCTATTTTATTTTCTCTTTTTTCCTAATATCCAAAATAATAGAACGGGTAACAAAAAAAGATCGGCTAACACCGCAATAATTATTGTTAAACAAATTAATAATCCGAAATAAAATGTGCTTTGAAAATCGCTCACCATTAAGCTCATAAAACCTCCTATTAAAATAAAAGTAGTTAAGATAATCGGTTTCCCGGTTTCAAAATAAGTTCGCTTAAAAGCATATACTAAAGATTTGCCATAACCCAATTCTATTTTGAGCCGCGATATAAAATGAATCGTATCATCTGTGGCCACACCAAAAGCGATACTAAATACCAATGATGTTGCAGCCTTTAATTCTATGCTTGCAAACCCCATTATACCGGCAATTATTACAAGAGGAACAAAATTAGGAAGTATAAAAACCAGTACCATTTTCCAACTGCGGTGTAAAAAATAAGTGAGCAATGCAATTACAATAATTGAAAAGATAAATCCCTGCACCATGTTCGTTACCATATATTGGTTGTTTCTGTCAATTAAATGCGCAGCTCCCGTTATTTTTATCTCTATATCTTTTTTATTAACGTGCTTATCGATAAACGCGTTAAGTTTTGTATTTTGTGCATTTACAATGATGCTTCCTACATCGCTTATTTTACCATTAATGCGTGCAAACTTTCCGTCGCTGGTAATGATCCGTTTTATATCCTTATTTTTTTTATTGCTTATTAATTGTTTCTTAACCGCAACGTAATCGCCCTCATCTGGAAAATTTCTTATGCCGGGCGGTAAATCATTTATGGCTCTGTTAATAGTTTTGGCAAGCATCGCCGGCGAATACATAAACCCCGCATGATATTCTTTAGCTAAAAATTCATCAACCAAATTAAGTTGTTTCATGATTTCATAATCCCAAATCGTCTTTCCGTTTTTAATTTCAATTGCAAGCTCTAATGGCCTTACGCCACTGTAGTGCTTGTCAAAAAATATAAAATCCTGTTTAATTTTTACTTTGTCCGAAAGATCTTCGAGTAACAAATTATTTACCTTAATATGATATATGCCTATTACGGCGAGAACAAGTACGGCAACCGTTATGGCGATAATTTTTTTCTGACTTCTAAAGATCCAGAATAATATTTTCCGCATTAGATTGTATGTGCGGTTATCATGCCCGTGAACTTCGATGAGTTTTTTTGGCGTAAAAAAATACAACAGTGCAGGAAGCAATGTATAAGTTAAAATGAATGCGATGATAATTCCTACCGTAGTGTAAATTCCAAAATCGCGAATTGGAACAATGCTCGAAAACAACAGGGATAAAAATCCTACAGCTGTAGTTATTAATGTTAAGAATGTTGGAAAGCCTACTTCCTTAATGATTAAAGGGAATATTTTTTCTTTCGCTGTTCCTTTCGCAACCTCTTCAAAGTACTTTGAAAAAAAATGAACCACATCACTCATGCCAGCAATAAAAATCATTACGGGAAGCATCACCGTCATAATATCGAGTGGTTGACCAACCATTGCCATAATCCCCAACGTCCAAAAAATGGAAACGATTACAATTGTTATTGGAACGACCACTCCATATGTCGAACGAAAGGATATCCAAAGGAACAACACGAGCAGGACAAATGATATTCCTAAAAAATATTTAAATTCTTTTTGAAGATTATCGAGGTATACTTTTTGTGCAACAATACGGCCAACAAAATGCACGGTGTCGAAATGTTGTTTTGTAAAAGCTAATTCAATATTCCTCGCTAATGTATCGCATTTATCTTTGCTCAAACCTTCATCTGTTTTAATGAAAATTGATAATGATTTTGCATCTGCTGGAAAAAACGATCCAATTAGTTCGGGAGTGGAATAAATTTTCGCGCTGTCTTGTTCGTAAAGATCTTCCTCGTTAATGTGCAATAGTGTGGTTTGTATAGGTGCAAGTCCGCTTAGTGAAATATTTTTAATGTTGGTTGGTGATATTACTTTATCAATATATTTTAATTTTTTAAGATCGTTAGAAAATGTCTCAACTTTTTTTAGAAACTCTTTTTTAAAGATGCCGGATTTATTTTCCAAGCCAATCAAAACGAATTCGTTATCCCATTCAAATCTTTTGCGGTGCGTTTGGTATACATCGAGCTCCGCGTCTTCATTTGGAAAGAATGCTTCGAAGTCGTAATTAAATTTAAGTTTTGGTATTTGAAAAGCGCATAAAACCGTAAAGGCAATGGCGCAAACAATGATAAAATAGCTTAAATTGTTTTGATTGGTTTTCATTTAAATAAATTAAAATTTAGTGTATATCAATCAAATATATAATGGCCGCAATTAGGGCAGCGCTAATTTCCAACTCACGTTTATTTACTTTATCAAATGTATCATCAGCGGTGTGGTGGTAATCAAAATAACGTTGGCCATCGGGTTGAAAGCTAATTAGCGGAACCCCAATTTTTTTAAGTGG
>JAYTBK010000397.1:0-3083 GCA_043737035.1 Bacteroidota bacterium
CCTACGAACAACAGTAGTGCGATAATGGTGATTGTATGTTCGTTTCCGCCTGAAGCGATAGAAAAAACTTCCGCATAAGTAATACTGCCGAACGTTACAAAAATTAAAATGATGCCAAGTAAAAAACCGAGGTCACCAATACGATTCATAATGAAGGCTTTTTTAGCCGCGTTATTATAAGCCGTATTCTTAAACCAGAAACCAATTAACAAATAAGAACATAATCCAACACCTTCCCAACCTACGAACATAATTAAGTAATTATTACCTAATACTAATAATAGCATGAAGAATACAAACAGGTTCAGATAGGTGAAGAAACGCGCAAAGCCTTCATCATCATGCATGTAACCGATAGAATAAATATGAATTAGGAAACCAATTCCCGTAATGATCAATAAGAACCAAGATGATAAAGGATCTACTAAAAACTCAAAAGGGATTTTTAGTGTATCGGAATTGATCCATGAAAATAAATTTAAGGTATGCGATTTTAATGCCGAATGCTCAAGCTCAAAGAAAATTAGTAATGCGACAGAAAACGATGCAAGCACTGCAACACTTGCAATTGTACCAGATAAACTTTTACTTATTTTTTTACCGAAAAAGCCATTGATTAAAAATCCCAGGAGAGGGAATAATGGGATGAGTGCAACTAATTTGATCATATTATATTTTTACAATTTTAATATTTACGGTTCGCGGTTTCAATATTAATTTTTTAACCTGCTTAATAAGTCAATGTCAATACTTTTAAAATTACGGTAAACCATAGCGAGTATGGCTAAGCCTACAGCCACTTCCGCTGCAGCAACAGCCATGATGAAAAATACAAATACCTGCCCGCTTGCATCGTTATGTAACGTTGAAAATGCTACCAGCAATAAATTAACTGCGTTCAGCATAAGCTCTACACACATAAATACGATGATAGCGTTTCTACGGGCCATTACACCAACCACACCTATAATAAATAAGATGGCGCTAAGCATAATATAATAATTAATTGGAATTCCGTTTAACATAGCGTTTAGTTTTACTGATTTATAATGTCTTTATCGTTTGTATTGGTGTCTCTTTTTCCAATCATTATGGCCCCCACTAATGCTGCCAATAATAATACGGAAGCAATTTCGAAAGGAAACAAAAACTCATGGAATAAAACATTTCCTAAATTTTTAACCAATCCTATCTGAGATGCACCGCCCTGAACTATCTGTAATTGCTCTGCTCCTTTTAATGCCCCAACCATAACAAATAACAATAACCCGCCAATTACGCCTGCAATAACGCGCGTTACTATATGTTTGCGTGGTTCGGGTTCAACGTTTAAGTTCATTAGCATGATGATGAATAAAAATAACACCATGATAGCGCCTGCATAAACAACAATATGTACAACGGCTAAAAATTGAGCGTTCAATAAAACATAATGTCCCGCGATACAAAAAAAAGTTAATACCAAATACAAAACAGAGTTAACCGGGTTACGCGCAAACACTACCATTAATGCAAACATAATTGCAAGAAATGATAATATTCCGAAAAGCCATTGAGTAATTGTAAGTCCTAACATATAATATATTTATGGTTTAAGATTAAAGATTTTCGCTTAAGTTAAATCTTATATCATTTTAATTTTTAAGTTCTAAAATCTCGCTTTAAAAGTTAATGCTTATTTCCTTTGTCTAATTTTTTAGGGTCGAATAATTCGTTGTGTTTTAATCCCGTTATTTTTTTAAATTCTAATACTTCCGGGGTTTGGCGTTTGGTAACGTCTATGCGTTCGTTTACTTTTTCAACCAGCTTATCTTTTCCGTAAATAAAATCATTGCGTTCAAATTCTACATCTACTAAACGGTCCGTTAAAAAGATAGCCTCTTTCGGGCAAGCTTCTTCGCACAACCCGCAAAAGATGCAACGCAGCATATTGATCTCATAGGTTGTTGCATATTTTTCTTCGCGATATAAATTTTCTTCTCCCTTTTTACGCTCACCGCTCGTCATAGTAATAGCTTCTGCAGGACAAGCTACAGCGCACATACCGCATGATGTACAGCGTTCCGCACCGTTTTCATCGAGCTTTAAAACATGCTGTCCGCGATACACAGGTGCTATCGGTCTTTTCTCTTCCGGATAACTGATGGTTGGAGATTTCTTAAATAAATGGCTCGCAGTAATGATCATCCCCTTGGCAATGGCAGGAAGATATAATCTTTCTGCAAAACTTTGCACTTTATTGGATACGACTACTTTTCTATTTGTTAGTTGCATTTAATGTTTTTTAAAAATGTATTGTTCCTCTAAAAAATTCCACTACTACTGTTAATGCTAAATTAAATAATGATAAAGGTAGTAAGGTTTTCCAACCCAAATTCATTAACTGATCGTACCGAAAACGTGGCAATGTCCAACGGATCCACATAAACAGACAGATGAACAAAAATATTTTTAGAAAGTATACACCAAAACCAAATAACGATATTGCGAATGAACCTTCCACCCAACCAAAGGCGTGATACATTTCCTGCGCAAACGGAAAATTATATCCGCCAAAATAAAAGCCGGCCATTATAGCGGAAGAGATGAACATGTTGATATACTCGGCAAATAAAAACAAACCTAATTTCATAGAAGAATACTCGGTATGGTAACCTCCAACTAATTCGGTTTCACACTCGGGTAAATCAAATGGTGCACGGTTTGTTTCTGCCAAAGCACAGATAAAGAAAATTAAAAACCCTAAAGGTTGCCAAACAAAATTACAAAAGCCTTTGTCCTGTCCTTCAATTATATCTTTTAAGCTTAATGAACCTCCAGAAGAAATGATTAAAGCAATTAATGCAATACCCATCGCGATTTCATAACTGATCATTTGTGATGAAGCCCTTACGGCCCCCAACAAAGCAAACTTATTATTAGATGCCCAACCGCCTATCATAATTCCGTAAACACCAATGGAAACAACACCCAGTAAATAAATAACCCCAATGTTAATGTCTGTAATTTGCAGGTCATATAATTTCCCATGAAACATGAGGGGTTTTCCCCATGGAATAACTGCACTCGTCATTACCGCGGTA
>JAYTBK010000398.1:0-3072 GCA_043737035.1 Bacteroidota bacterium
AACGATAAATAATTTACCATAAAATTAAGATTTTAAATAAGGAATACAGAAGATGATACAGCCAAAGAGAACAAAGTACAGAAAAATGCACAAGATGAAAATGAAAGGCAACGCAAAACGCGGTGATCAGTTAGCTTTTGGTTCATTTGGGATAAAAGCATTGGATGAAAGCTGGGTTACTGCCCGTCAGATAGAATCAGCACGTATTGCACTTACACGTTTTATGAAACGTGAAGGCCAAGTGTGGATCCGTATTTTCCCTGACAAACCAATTACCAAAAAACCGGCAGAGGTTCGTATGGGTAAGGGCAAAGGTGCTCCTGAATACTGGGTTGCTCCTGTTAAACGTGGCCGTATGTTATTTGAAGCTGAAGGTGTTCCTTTAGAAACAGCGAAAGAAGCTTTACGTTTGGCAGCACAAAAATTACCAATTGTTACAAAATTTGTAGTTCGCAGAGATTACGTAGAAGTAGCAGCAGTAAAATAACAGACTAATAATTAAAAATGAAAAACACAGATATCATAGCTTTATCAATCACTGAGTTGCAGGATAAAGTGCGAGAAGAAAAAGCAGCTTTAACGAAATTACGTTTAAACCATGCTACTTCTCCAATCGAAAACCCGATCAAAATTCGCGATAACCGCAAAACAGTTGCCCGTTTGGCTACAGAATTAACAAAAAGAAACAACGCTTCTAAATAAAATGGAAATGGAAGAAAGAAATTTAAGGAAAGAAAAAGTAGGGATCGTAAAAAGCAATAAAATGCAAAAATCGATCGTAGTAGCGGTTATGCGTAAAGTAAAACATCCTAAATACGGTAAATTCGTTAACAAAACATCAACATTTGTGGCGCACGATGAAAACAATGAGTGCAGTATTGGCGATACAGTTAAAATTGCTGAAACACGTCCTCTAAGCAAATCAAAAAACTGGCGTTTAGTTCAGGTTTTAGAAAAAGTAAAATAATACGTATTAAAGTTAAGAAAAAATGGTACAAAACGAATCGAGATTGGCAGTGGCAGATAACAGCGGAGCAAAAACCGTGTTGGTTATCCGTGTGTTGGGTGGCACTAAAAAACGCTACGCATCAATAGGTGATAAAATAGTGGTTACAATAAAAAGTGCTTTGCCTTCAGGTAACGTAAAAAAAGGAACGGTACATAAGGCAGTAGTTGTGAGGGTGAAAAAAGAAATTCGCCGAGCTGATGGTTCTTACATTCGCTTTGACGATAATGCATGCGTTATTTTAAACCAGGGTGATGAAATACGCGGAACACGTATATTCGGACCTGTTGCACGTGAATTACGTGATAAACAATTTATGAAAATCATTTCATTAGCACCGGAAGTGCTTTAATATATAATAGCGAAAAGAAATGTCAAAATTAAAATTAAAAAAAGGCGATACTGTAAAAGTAATATCTGGCGAATCCAGAGGCCAAGAAGGTAAAATTGTATCTATCGACACTAAAAAAGAAAGAGTCATTGTGGAAGGTGTTAACATGATTAGTAAACACACTAAACCTAGTGCGAAAAATGCAAATGGTGGTATTGTTAAACAAGAAGGTTCTATCCACATTTCCAACTTAATGTTTTCTGAAGGTGGAAAAACAGCGAGGATCGGTCGTACGGTTGATTCCAAAACAAATAAAATTGAACGCATCTCCAAAAAAACCAAAGAAGTAATTAAATAATGGCAACAACAAAATATTCTCCAAGATTAAAAGACAAGTACAAGGCTGAAATTGTATCAAATTTGAAAAAACAATTTCAGTATTCTTCGGTAATGGAAGTGCCTAAGTTGGAAAAAATTTGTATTAACCAAGGTATCGGTGATGCAGTTTCTGATAAAAAAATGATTGAATCGGCTGTTAAAGAAATGACAACGATTACTGGCCAAAAAGCGGTTCCAACATATTCAACAAAAGATATTTCTAACTTTAAGTTACGTAAAGGTGTTGCTATTGGTGTACGTGTAACGTTACGTGGCGATAAAATGTATGAATTTTTAGATCGTTTGATCGCTTCATCTTTGCCTCGTATTCGTGATTTTAAAGGAGTGAATGATAAAGGTTTCGATGGCCGTGGAAATTATACATTGGGCATTACGGAACAAATTATTTTCCCGGAAATCGATATTGATAAAGTGAGCAAAATACAGGGAATGGACATTACTTTTGTAACTTCTGCCCCAACTGATAAAGAAGCTCATGCATTATTAACAGAATTTGGTATTCCTTTCAAAAAGAAATAATATATTTACATCCTGAAAAAAAAATAGATGGCAAAGATTAACATGATAGCACGTGATGCTAAAAGAAAAAAATTAACAGATCTATACGCAACAAGGCGTGCAGAATTAAAAAAAGCCGGTGATTCTATAGGTTTGCAAAAATTACCAAAAAATTCTTCTAAAGTAAGGATGCGTAACCGTTGTAAACTAACAGGACGTCCCCGTGGTTACATGAGAGATTTTGGTATCAGCCGTGTAACTTTTCGTGAGATGGTTTTATTCGGTTTAATTCCGGGTGTTACTAAATCAAGCTTCTAAAAAAAAGTATTAATGTATAATTATCCTGATAGTCGGGATAACATATAAAAACAAATAAAATGACAGATACAGTATCAGATTACCTAACGCGAGTTAGAAACGCAATTAGCGCAAACCACAGAATCGTTGAGATTCCAGCTTCAAACCTAAAGAAAGAAATTACAAAAATTCTTTTCGAAAAAGGATATATCTTAAACTACAAGTTTGAGGAGAACGAGAAAAAACAAGGAACTATTAAAATAGCCTTGAAATACAATTCAACAAACAAACTATCAGCAATCCGTACTTTAGACAGAATATCTAAACCAGGTTTACGTAAGTATGCTGGTATTGATACTATGCCAAAAGTATTAAACGGATTAGGCGTTGCGATTATCTCTACATCTAAAGGTGTAATGACTGATAAAGAAGCTAAGAAGTTGAATATCGGTGGCGAAGTTTTATGTTACATTTCATGCCCTTGGTCGTCGCCCGGGCGACGGTACGCGCCGGCGCCGAAGCGGCGTTCTTGAACGTCTCG
>JAYTBK010000399.1:0-3068 GCA_043737035.1 Bacteroidota bacterium
TGCGTATGCTTCAAACACCGGTTTTCCAAATTGTGAGGGTTGTATCGACGCATTTAACGTAAAAACTCCAATGTCACCCAATGCTAATTCGAGTGTGGGATCAAAAACATGTTTATCGTTTCCTACGATCCCGCCTTCGGTTATAATTTCAATAAATGGTGATGTTGTGTTTTTAAAAGTTTTGTATACATCTATTACGTTGGAAGTGTAAATTTTGTTATGCTCCGCATTCCAAAATGAAAGTTGATCAATAACTTTTCCTTCTATAATTAAATTAGATTGCGCGGCCCGCTGACTAAACAGAACCGGATACATTAAACATTGAGCGGTGACTTGCGTACTCGCCGCTAAAACAGAAAAAATGAATAAAATTTTTTTCATAAATAATTTAAATGGATTTAATAATTGTACTTGTGTTTTAAATTCGAAAATTTGTAGTTTGCGAATATAAATCGGGGTTAGTTTAGTAAATATAATAAACAAAATATGAGATTACATTTTCACAAAGAAATTAGTTTGTTTTTTAACAATTATGCGTGGTTTGCATTTAACAAACAGTCTGTAGAGCTATAAACATACTAGTGTTTATTTCTATTAAGCTGAACCCATTTTTAACGGGTTAAAACAAATAGATTTATAATCAAACTTAACTAACATTATGGCAAAAAAAGGAACCACTGCAAACGAACAAAGAATATTTGTACTCGACACGTCAGTAATCATCTATGACCATACGGCGATTAAAAATTTTCAGGAGCATGATGTCGTTATCCCAATAACTGTTTTAGAAGAACTCGATAATTTTAAAAAAGGCAACGATACCAAAAATTTTGCGGCTCGCGAATTTACCCGCTATGTTGATTTAATGTCGGGAAATAATTTGTTGCAAGAATGGACCAGCATAAATGGAAGAACACACGGAAGGTTTAAAATAGAAATGCACACTTCGGCAAAAATTGACGCCGAAAAAATATTTGGAGAGAAAAAAGCGGATCACAAAATTTTAAATGCGGCGCTTTATACAGCGGAAACCAATCCAACAAAAAAAGTAGTACTAGTAACCAAAGACATTAATTTACGCATTAAAGCAAAATCGCTTAACCTTTACGCAGAAGATTATACCACAGGAAAAATATTAACAGTAGATGAGCTTTACACAGGCAACTCTGTAATAGATAGAGCAAGCCCGGAAGCAGTTACAGAAATTTATGAAAAAGGTGCATGCCCTGCAAAAAATATTCTTAAAAAAGAAGAGCCGCCTGCAAACCATTACTATGTTGTAAAAAATGCGAGCGGTTCGGTGCTTACCCGTTATGAAGCTTCTTCAAAAACTTTAAAACGCGTTGTTAAAACAAGTTGCTACGGCATTATTCCGAAAAATGCGGAACAATCGTTTGCACTCGATGCCATTATGAACCCCGACATTCGTTTGGTAAGTATACAAGGCGTTGCCGGAACCGGGAAAACTTTATTGTCGCTTGCAGGTGCGTTAGAACAGCGCCGTAATTACCATCAAATTTACCTTGCGCGACCAATTGTTCCGTTAAGCAACAAAGACATTGGGTATTTACCCGGCGATGTAAATTCTAAATTAAACCCATACATGGAACCACTGTGGGACAATTTAAAATTTATTAAAAGCCAGTTTACCGAAAAAGATAAAGAACTAAAGGCGATAAATGAAATGATAGAGAACGAAAAAATTGTAATCTGTCCCTTAGCATTTATACGCGGGCGTAGTTTAAGTAATATGTTTTTTATTGTAGATGAAGCACAGAACTTAACGCCGCACGAAGTAAAAACCATTATTACCCGTGCCGGAGAAAATACAAAAATTATTTTTACAGGAGATATCTACCAAATTGATACGCCATATTTGGATGCGCAAAGTAATGGTTTAAGTTACTTGATAGAGAAAGTAAAAGGCCAGCCTTTGTATGCACATATAACTTTACAAAAAGGCGAACGAAGCGAACTGGCTAATTTGGCGAATGATTTGCTGTAGGATTACATTCCCGGCAACATTCCATTTGCAACCTGTTTCATTCCTTCTTCGTTTATTTCGTTAGCTTTAAAAAGCGCCTTGTTTAACGTAACGGTAAGTTGTTCTTCTAATTCTTCTTTATCGCCATGCTGCAATGCAGGCGTGATGCTTATTGATTTAAATTCTCGGTTGCCCGTAATACTTATTTTTATATCACCGCCTGCGCCTTCAACGTTAATAAGTGTTGTATTTAGTTTCTCTTTTATCTCGTCGGCCTTTTGCTTCATCTCTTGAAGTTTGCCCATCATGTCTCCGAATTTTCCTAACATTGTTTTTTACTTTAAAGTTAATTATTTTAAGTGCCATTTACCAAATAGGCACATAGAAAACATAGGATGCAATTATTACGGCATTATCAATAAAAAAAACTATAATCTATGTTACTATGTGGTTAAAATTTTCATTTCAATATCCTAAATTCATTTGGTAAATAATTATTAAGTCGGTTCCCTAGATGTTTAATCCAGCCGAGTCCGAAGCCGTTGTAAGTTATTAAATTCCATCCTTTATTTCCCGAAATTACCTGCAATTCTTTTTTTAAAAATTTGATGGCGTCTTCATTAGTACATTCAATTGATTCAACTTGTTTCGAACGATGAATGCTTAAGGCCAAATCATGGTGAGGTATTACATCGTTGTTAATCACACTTCCAATATTAGTCCCAACTTTTTTTAAATATAAATGCGTGTATTTATTTATAAAATTAATTGCGGCTCTATTCGTCAACAGATGATCATCTTTAAATTTAATAATTTCGTGGCTATCTAAATTTTCAATCCAATTTGCAAAAATTTCTTTTTCTTTTGGTTTAATCGGTGTAAATGGATCGTATTTATTTTTACGCAATTGCCTGTGATTTTCCTCACCATCCTGCTTTTTAAACACACTGCAAAAAAAACCTTCCGAGCGTGTTTTGTCAGGATAAAATCTGTACCCATACGCCTTTTGTTTACTACTCAGGGTTTCAACAATTCCCCAATGTACATCGCACGGAATTTTAAAGGTACCTAAATTAAATTCGCT
>JAYTBK010000400.1:0-3065 GCA_043737035.1 Bacteroidota bacterium
CATATTATTGCCATCAGCAGGGTTGGCTTTTTGCCATATTGTTTTTGGAACAACGCCAAACATTGCGCCGCCATCCAGTTTAAAATGCCCGGTGTCAATTGTAAACAATTCCATTTGATAAAAATAAAATAAAATTAATAGTAATTGAACTTAATTTTATGTTCGCTCCATTCTAAATTCGGAAACGGAATTTTGATGATGTTAAGTCCCGAGAAAACAGTTTTCAAAATTTTTGACTTTGTTTTTATTCTAGTCAAATCTACGTCAAGCGAAAAGTAATATTGTCGGTATCGTTTAAAATTAAATGTATTTCCTTTTTCATCTTGTGCGAGCACATTGTTATATCGCGCGCCAAGCATTCCGTTGGCACCATAACCAAAAGCAATGTTTAACCATTTCGGAAATTTAATTTCGTTTTTGAAGAAAGTCGTCGGGTTAATACTGAGCCAATATGTTTGCCCGTTATAATCTTTAAGCATTTGAATTAAAAAAGTATCTCCAAGTTGATCTGACCTATATTGTGCATATTTACTTGGAAAAAAGGAAACTTTGAGTTGTAGCCGTTGTTGGTTCCAAATTAATTTTTGAACTATGGCGCTCGCGCTGCCTAGGGTATTTGCGGCGATATCGCCGTAACTAAAACCCCAGCCTGCGCTGTACCCATCCATAAACTCGACAATTCCCATATATAAAAAACCACTTGCCCCGCCCAATGCTTGCTGCTTTTTAGAAAAACCTGCCCATTGCATCGTTTCCATTATAATTCGACCGGTTTGGTAGGTTGTTATCATGTGTCCACATTTATCCATTTGAAGCCACTCGGTATTATCATTAAATGTGTGAAATTTTGACCTCTCATACTCATGATACCAAATGTTATTTAGATAAAACAGAGAACCGCAAGAAATTAAGCCCGCAGAAGTTCCTAAACCTATTTTGCGTTGTTTTAAAAATAGAGATAGCGAATCAGATGCACTCATTGAGTACGTAAAAAATAAAAAAAATAAAAAACTATAAACCCGGTTGCCCATTATAAATGAACTACTAATTTAATAAAAAATACACCGGAAAGTTCACTGAAGTAAGTTAGGAAAATATGCCAACGAACGAAAAAGTCAAAAAAAAGCCACCTTTTTAAAAGGTGGCCTAAAGTTAATTTATCTTCGCTTTTAATACGCGGAAAATCCTTGTCTATCTGTTGTTTTATGTTCAATCAGTAAACCAACACAGGCGGCATCAACAGGTTTATGATCTGTTTTGTCAGTTGAACCTTTTGGTACGCTAACTTCAATGATTAGCTGACGAGTAGCAGTACTTTGAAACTCAAACAAGGGTTCGTTTTTAGCGGTTGCGTTATCGTACAATATTTCGTTGGTTTTAGCATCAAAAATTTTATAACTTAATTTATCGCCAAACGTTGTCTCGCAACAAACATTAATACGGTAATCCATGCCTTTGTATATTACGCAACGTATTTTAGAAGTCATGCCCTGATTAAACAATCCACTCTTTGATTGTGCGTTGTAATTCCAATTGCCAGTGCCACCATTTTTGGTTTCTACACCACAATATTTACGGTGAAACTGCCCACACACACCAGTTTGCGAAAATGAAAACGCGGCGCTTAATAAAAATAATGTTAGAAATATTTTTTTCATAATTTTAATTATTTAGTTAATGTGTAAGAATTTCGGATGGTTTTAATTTTTTCTACGATCACTTTATACTGTTCAGCAGAAAGCACCAAATCTTTTCCTCCTCCTATTATATTTTTTTTACCTTCTCCTTTTTTAATCGGTTCGGCATCTCTTTCAGTAATTTTATTAAACTCATCCTGCAATTCTTTAAATTGGTTTATAACAGATTTTACATTTTCATCCGACTCATATTTTTTAAGAAACTCTAATAAATTGTCAAGTGTGTATTTTTGATCTGCAAGGCGTTCAACCATCGGACTATTATTTACATATTTAGTGAGATTTGTAGCGATGTATAAACTTTCGATCCAACCTCCGGCAACAACAAGCGATAACGTTGGGCCTTGTTTACTTTCTTCTAAGGTTTGAAACGAAGTGAAATAAACATCGTCGGTAATGACAGATAAAGAATCCGGATTTCCGAGGTTTCCTTCAAGGCGTTTAAGAATTTCGGGACGTATAGCAGAGGAAACTCCAATTTGATCTCCTAATTGTTTAACGTTCTTAAAATATTTTAAAGCCTCAGTACCAATTTCAAAAATGCTACAGTAGCTTAAATCGCAACTGTATATACCAAAATTTAAAGCTTTAGATTTCGCATCCGTGTAATTTTTTTGGTTTTCGGGGCTATTAAGAAAGGTTGTATTTTTATTATTTTTACCGCCAACCATTTTAATAAACGTCAGCATTTCTCCCGGCGAAGGAACCTGAAAAAATGTTTCGGCTGCTTCGGGGTTTGTTATCTCCGTTTTGGTTGTATCGGTGGTGGTTATATCATCGCTATTTTCGGTTTTATCGCCGCCGCATGAGGTTATTATTAAGCCTGTTGCGAGTAAGGTTGTAACTAAAAAATATTTGCTTTGCATCATTGTGTTTATTGTTTGGTGTTTATTATTTTGCAATTAGTTTAGCTACCAAGTCCGCCGCTTCCTGTAACTGAATGGCTGAATATACTTTTAATCCAGAGTCATCAATTAATTTTTTAGCTGCTTCGGCATTTGTACCTTGTAAACGTACAATAATTGGCACAGTAATGTTACCCATATTTTTGTAAGCATCAATAACACCTTGGGCAACTCTATCGCAACGCACAATACCGCCAAAAATATTTACCAAAATGGCTTTAACATTTTTATCTCCTAAAATAATATGAAAAGCTTTTTCAACACGTTCGGCATTTGCAGTTCCGCCAACGTCTAAAAAGTTAGCTGGCTCACCGCCGCTTAATTTAATAATATCCATTGTTGCCATGGCTAAACCAGCTCCGTTAACCATGCAACCTACGTTTCCGTCAAGTTTTACATAATTGAGGTCATTCGCTGATGCTTCAACTTCCAATGGATCTTCTTCGGTAACATCACGCAATGG
>JAYTBK010000401.1:0-3058 GCA_043737035.1 Bacteroidota bacterium
GTTAAATAAAATTCATTATTATTTACGGATATCTAAAACTTTAATAACCGCTCGGTAACGTGCAATGTCAGTATGTTTTAAATAATCTAAAAGGGCACGGCGTTTACCTACTAAATTTAATAAGGCGCGTTGTGTGCCAAAATCTTTTTTGTTGTTTTTTAAATGACCTGTTAAATGATCGATACGGTGTGTAAATAATGCAACCTGCGATTCTGCACTACCGGTATTTTTTTCAGTTCCACCGTGTTTTTTAAAAATGTCTTTCTTTACTTCTGATGTTAAATACATGTTATTCTGCTTTTGATTTTAACTTTAAATAGGGTTACAAATATAATTAAATTTCCGATACAAACAAGTTATTACGAATAATGTTGGTGGACGAATTTAAATCTCAAACCTTTAAAATTGAAAGGAGCTGTTTCCCGTTTTTCGCTTTATCTTTTTGGCAAAGAGGCCGCCAAAAAGGATGCTGCGGCAATCGGAGCTAGATAAATTAAATTACCAAAAATTAAAATTTATTGCATCCCAATTAAAAACTAAGCTTTCTCAATGCAACCCTCAATCCTTCAATTACATCACCAATATCGGTTAATTTACAGGTTCCAACCGACATCCTATACCACGGCGAATTATCGTCGGCACCAAACGCATAAAATGGAACCACCGCCAATTTCGCCTCGTCCAAAATAAATTTTGTAATATCTTGTGTTGTATGTAAATGTTTTCCACCGCTAGTTTTCGCACCGTGTAAATTAAATTTTATGGTTAGATATATCGCTGCCTGCGGAGGTATTGCATCTACATTAAACCCTTCTGATTTTAAATCCTGAAAACCTTTATAAAATCCATCCAAGCGTGCGCTAATTTTAGTTTTTTGTTTTTCTATAAATGCATCATATAAATTAAGATCGCTTAAATATTTAGCTGTTGCCATTTGCTCCGCTTTTGGTGCCCACGCACCAACGTGAGTGAGTATCGCTTTCATTTTATCAATAATAAACTTTGGTCCCATGCTCCACCCTACCCTAACGCCCGTGGCTGATAACGATTTTGAAATTCCATCCACAAAAACGGTGTATGGTTTTAATTCGGGGCGCAAAACAACAGGGTTATAATGTTTCGTGTTACCAAAAGTAAGCGCCCAGTAAATTTGGTCGTACATTAAATAAACCGGTTTTTCATCAGAACCACGTCGTATATTTTCTTCAAGAATTAAATCGCAGATCTCTTCTAAACCTTCCTTACTAAATACAGTGCCCGTAGGGTTTTGTGGTGAACACAAAGCAACAAGGGTTGCATCTTTAATAAAAGGTTTAATGTCGGCAGCTAGCGGCATAAAATTTTGTTCGGGTTTAGCTTCAATAACAACCGCTTTTGCTGAATTTAAATAAGAATAATGGTTATTGTTCCACGATGGCACTGCAAAAATTACCGTGTCGCCCGCATCAACTAAAGCCTTAAATATGCTATATATTACCGGCCTGGCGCCGCCCGCAATTAAAATTTCATCATTTTTATAATCGAGTCCACCACGTTCTTTTAATAGATTTGAAACGGCGTTTCGTAGCTCAAGCATTCCATCGGCCGCCGGATAATTAGTTTGATCGGCAAAATATTCATCTACAATAAATTGCTTTAATTCAGCGGGAATAGGAAACTCTTTTGGATTAAAGTCGCCAATCGTCATGTTATAAATTTTCTCGCCTTGTTTTATTTTTTCGTTTACTTCACCAGCAAGTTTAATAATTTCTGATCCTATAATATTTTCGGCAAGTTTAGATACCTTTATTTTTTGCGTGCTAATGGTCATATCCCAATTTTTTTTGAAAAATATAGATAATCTATCTCAATACAAAATTTTATTTAAAGCTCTATATTTAAACTTATGCAACTACATTCTATTACTCAGGCCATCAAACTTTGCACCATCCAAACTGGCGCTTTCATTCGTAATGAATACACCACGTTTAATTATTTAAAAGCTGAAATAAAAGGCCTTAACGATTTGGTAAGTTACGTTGATAAAGCAGCCGAACAACAATTGGTTACCGAACTGGATAAAATTTTGCCGGAGGCTGGTTTTATAACCGAAGAGAACACAAAAAACGAATTAAGGGAATATAACTGGATTATTGACCCGCTCGACGGTACAACAAATTTTATCCATGGCGTACCATGTTACTCTGTTAGTGTTGCCTTGCAGCACCAAACCGAAATTATTGCCGGCGTGGTATACGAAGTAACGCGTGATGAATGTTTTTTAGCTTACAAAAATGGCGGTGCTTTTTTAAACGATCGTCCAATACATGTGTCGGATCGCAAAACATTATCAGAAAGTTTAATTGCAACAGGTTTTCCTATTTACAACTTTCACCGGATGCCTCAATATTTAAATGCATTAAAATTGCTGATGCAACAAACCCACGGAATCCGGCGCATGGGATCGGCTGCTACAGATATGTGCTACGTTGCGTGCGGACGGTTCGATGCGTTTTTTGAATACAATTTAAACTCGTGGGACATTGCCGCCGGCGCTTTAATTGTTACGGAAGCGGGCGGAACCGTTTCGGATTTTAATAAAGGAGATAATTGGCTGTTTGGTAAGGAAATGATCGCCACTAATAAGCATTTACAAAATGAATTTGGAGCACTTATAAGCAAAAGTTTTAATTCCGAGATCTAAAACTTAGACCGTAACCTTGCACGCGAACGTTTAGGAGGAAAAAATCTTCCAATAGTTATTTGAACCGACATATACGCGTCTTTTTGCTTATCGCCTCGTTGGGCTGCATTTCCGGCAGCGTCGGGCGATGTGGCTCCTGAAATAGTTCCTTTGCTCGGGTCGCTCATCGCAACGGATAGTGGCCCATAAGCTTGATCTAACTTAAATTTATCGTAATACACCGTACTTACATCATCAATATAATCGGTAAATGTTTTACGCCAAGCAAATTCAACGCCAATGCTCCACTGCTTATTAATAGTGTATTTATAAAATGCGCCAAGTGGAATGCAGATACTATAGTTTGTGTATTTTTTTGGCCCACCGGCTAATCCT
>JAYTBK010000402.1:0-7592 GCA_043737035.1 Bacteroidota bacterium
CTGACAACCATTAGCATCTGTCAGCCCCAAAATATACGTGCCATCCGGTAAATTAATTAAAGGATTTACGGAAGGCCCCGGAGTCCAAGTAAACGTATACGGTCCAACTCCGCCCGACGGCACAAACGATATTGCACCATCGCTTGCAGGACATGAGGAAGGATTTGTAAACGAGAATGTAGCTGTTAATGAATTAGATTGTGTGATTGCTACTACCTGTGTTTGCGAACAGTTATTCACATCAGATGCTACTACGGTATAGCTTCCCGGACAAAGATTTGAAATGTTAGCCGTATTTAAATTACCGGGTTGCCATAAGTAAGTTACCGCGCCAGTGCCACCCGTGGCTAAAGCACCTGCCGTACCATTGCAGGCACCGTTACAGGTAATGTCTGTTTTGGTGGTGTTTAAAACCAATGCATTAGGATTGGTAAAGGAAACAATATCTGTATTAGAGCAACCATTTGCGTCGGCAACCATAACGATATACGAACCTGCACACAGGCCGACCGCAGTTTGTGTAGTTTGCGGAGTTGGACTCCATGTAAATGTGTATGTTCCTGGCCCCGTTCCGCCACTCGCATTAGCGGTTGCCACGCCTGTACAGCCCCCATTACAGGTTAGGGTGTTGCCATTTGAGGTAACTAATACTAAAATCGTTTGTACGATGCTAACCGTTTCGGTGGCAATACACCCATTATTGTCCGTTACAGTTACAGTATGTGTACCAACGCAAAGGTTTGTAGCAATCGCGGAAGTTTGACCGTTAGACCATAAAAACGTGTAGCCCGGCGTACCACCAATTCCGTTGGCAGTGGCCGACCCAATACATACGTTACAGCTCGATTGGATATTTGTAATGGTAGCTGTTAAAATCGTAGGTTGGGCAACGTTTGCCGATGCAAAACCAATGCATCCTTTACTGTCGGTAACCGACACTATATAATTTCCAACGCATAAACCTGTGGCAGTTTGCGTTGATTGGGCTGGCAACGAACTCCAGCTATAAAAATAACCGGGTGTTCCGCCTGTTGGCGTTACCGATACCGTTCCATTACATGCTCCTGAGCAACTAACTGTTCCATCTACCGCCGTAATAGTGAGTGCAGGGGGTGTAATTATTGAAACATTCTGTTTTTTGATACAACCAAAAAAATCGGTTACGGTAACAGTGTAACCACCAGCACATAAATTCGAACTCACGTTTCCAACATCGCCGTTATTCCAGTTAAACGTGTAATTTGGCGTTCCTCCGCTTGCGGTAGCAGTTGCTACTCCTGTACATTGGGCGTTACAATTTGGATTGGTGGGTGTAATAAATACAATTATATCAGGTGGCGAAGTAATATTAACGGAGGCTGTAGCTGTACATCCAAAATTATCGGTTACGGTAGCCGTATATACTCCTACACATTGATTAGTTAAAGCGGATGCATTGCTACCAGTACTCCACGTGAAAGTGTAATTGGGTGTACCGCCATTTACTACTGTAGAAATGGATGCGTTACATTGGTTAAAGCACGTTATGGATGTTGAATTTAAAGAAAGCGTTATAGGGTTTGGTTGCGTAAGGTTGACACTTTGTGTAATGGAACAGCCTAAATTATCACTAATAATAAGCGAATATGTGCCAGCGCAAAGAGAAGTGAATGGAGGTGAGCCGGTAATAGGAGCTCCAGTTGTTGGTTGTAACGTAAATGTGTAACCTCCCGAACCACCGGAAGGAGCTGAATTTATAGAACCATTACAAATTGCGTTACACGTGGGAATAATTGTGCTTATGTTTGCAATAATAGATAATGGTTGTGTGATTACAACTATTCCCTTCGCCAAACATCCGTTGACATCAAGGGCATTTAAGGTGTATGTTCCGGGGCATAAACCGCTTATAGAATTTGTACCTTGCCCAGCGGGCATTCCAGGCGACCAAGTAAAAGTATAAGGACCAACTCCCCCCGAAATATTTCCGGTTGCCGTGCCGTTACATGCGCCAAAACACGTTACATTTGTTTTACTCATGGTTAAAATAATGGCAGGTGGTTGTGTAATGGTAGATGATTTTATAGAAGTACATCCTACCGCATCCGTAACTGTAAATGAATATGGCCCAACACAAAGGTTGGTTGCATTAGGGCCCGACGAAACCGAAGGGAGCCACGTAAACGTATAGCCACCAGTACCACCAGAAGGATTTAAACTAATGGCTCCGGTGCATGTGGCATTGCAAACAATGTTTGTTTGTGTGGGAACTATCGTTAAAGTTGGAGGGCCGGTTATGGCAAACGTTACAGTTTTTAAACAATTTAAATTGTCCCTCACATCAACAGTATAATTTCCTAAACATAAAGCACCGGCAAATGATGTGGAAGAAACATTGGGCGTCCAAGAATATGTAAAACCTACATTACTTCCTCCGGTAGCTGTTACAGATGCGGTACCGTCGCATAAGGCGCCACAAATTAAATTAGTTTTCGTTACCGTTAAAGTGATAGTGGGCGGTTGAACAATGTTAGTTGAAAAAGTTGCTGTACATGTTTTTGTATCGGTTACCGTAACCGTAACTATTCCGGGACACAAGCCTCCAATCGTATTTACAGTGGGACTTCCTGCTGCGGGAATCCATACGTAGGTATATGGACTGGTGCCACCGGTTGGCGCCACAGTAGCCGATCCGTTACATGCGCCATTACACGTTACGCTACTCGAGCTACCATTCGGATTGAGAAGTGCAGGTTGGGTTACCGTGGTGGAAAAAGTTTTTGAACATCCACCAGCATCACTTACTGAAAATGTATGGACGCCCGCACATAAATTGGTAACGGGGTTCGACACAAATGGATTAATTGTGAAAGTTGGACCGGGCAAAAAAGGATCAACCATCACGGAATACGGTCCGAAACCCCCTGTAACGGACACATTTACACCTCCATTACACTGCCCGAAACAATTTGGTTCCTTCGGTAATGTAAATACCATATTAATAGGCGTTGGGTTAGCGGGCATGTTCTGCGAAAGAACGGAGGTTACAAAGCCGGAACCATCGAATACGAAAATATCTAATAAATTACCTTGGCAGCTACATAGATTGGTTAATGTTAGAGACGGTGGTGAAATATTATTGGTGCCGGATGGAATACAGGTTGCTGCCGTGTTAAATACAAGATCATAAGGGCCAGTAGTACAACCCGATGAAAAAGAAAAAGTCATCGTTCCGTTGCAGACATTGTTACAGGTAAGGTTGGTAAATGAATAAGTTAATGCACAGGCTTGCGGCGCAGGCGCCACTATCTTTGGTGTTGACCCAAAAGTAACATTTGGACTTACCTGGTAAAGGGAAGGCGTATTTTTATTTGCAATAAGTATAAGATTAGTGGAATTGAAAGACACATTACTACCCAATAACAATTTATTTTTTACGTGAAATGTTGAATGATTAGAATTAAAAACAACTACATCCGCGCTTGCCTCAAAGTTTCCTGATATTACGGTGGTATTGTTAACGTTGTAAGTTCCTTTATTAAATTTTAAAGTAGAAAGATCTCCAACTTTAATTGATTGAAGGTTCCAATTAGAATTTTCAAATAAGACATTTGCTTGGATAATATTCCCGAAAAAATTAACGGTATGAAATGTTGTTCCAGTATTATAAAAAATTAGTGGCGTAGTGGCTGTATAAAATGCTTTACTATTTAAAATAAAATTTTCAGAGCAACGGAGCGTGGCAAACTGATCCCCTGTGAAATGAAGATCAGTAGTTGTATTTATACATTCAAGAGATCTTATTGTATTCATCCCTACCATGTGAATAATAAAATTGCTGCCTGACGAATTGTTATCAATGATAAGATTACAAGAAGGATTTGGGACAATGTTTGCAGAAGTGCCGCCGCTTGTTAAAGACCAATGATTCCGGTCGTTCATATTACCTGAAGTACCTACCCAATAAAGAGTTTGCGATTGAATGATGCCCGAAATGCAGAGTATAAGTAATAGTAATAGTTTTTTCAACATAACAATTTTTAACTTTTACGAAAATAAAGTTGTTTGGGTTTCTAAAACTACAAAAAATAGGCCAATATTAACAAAGTGCATGTTTGAAAACCCACTTTAGCTGATTAAACCGCAACTTTCTAATATCAAAACACTCAAACGAGTGATATATAGTGGAGTTTAAAATATTTAGAAAACCGTTTCACTTAATTGTTAGCTTTAACAGCCTAATTTTTATGGAAACACATTATTTAAATTCATGGAAAACCCTTAGCTCCGAATTGGTTTACGAATCGGCATGGATTGCAGTGAATAAACATCAAACGGTTAATCCGGCCGGTAACCCAGCAATATATAGCGTTGTCAATTTTAAAAATCTTGCAATTGGTATTTTGCCGTTAAGCAATGATGGTTTTACATGGTTGGTCGGCCAATGGCGGTACCCATTAAATTGTTACAGTTGGGAAATACCGGAAGGGGGCGGACCGTTAGGAGAAGAACCGATTGAAACTGCAAAAAGAGAATTAAAAGAAGAAACCGGAATTGTCGCACAAAAATTTGACGCAATTATGCAATTGCATTTAAGCAATTCGGCGACCGATGAACACGCATTTATTTTTCTAGCGACCGATTTAAGTTTTGAAGCTTCTGAACCCGAAGAAACAGAAGATCTTAAAGTAAAAAAGGTGAATATGAACGATGCTTTCGAAATGGTAATGAATGGTGAAATTACTGATGCCATTAGTGTTGCTGCCATTATGAAAGTTAAGTACTTACTCGATAAAAAATTGATTATGAATCTTTAATAAGTTGTTACCATCCGGCAATTTCCCAGGTTCCCTGAGAGCGCATTACCTGTTCAATAATATCACGCACACAACCTTCTCCGCCATTGCGGTTTGAGATATAAATAGAAATTTCTCTTATTTCATGGGCCGAGTTGTTGGGGCATGCGGCTATCCCTACACGTTTCATTACATCGTAGTCGGGCAAATCATCGCCCATATACAAAATCTCCTCTTCAACCAAAGCATGTTCGTTAATGTAATTTTTGTAGCATTGCAACTTATCGTGCTGGGCTAAAAATATATCTTCAATTCCTAATGTTTCTAGTGCTTTTTTTACGGTTAAGCTTTTCCCTCCCGATATAATGGTAAGCCTATATCCCTTCTTAACCGCTAATTGTAAAGCATAACCATCTTTAGAATTCATGTTCCTTACAAACTCACCATTCTCCATTAAAAAAACCTGCCCATTGGTTAAAACACCGTCAACATCCAACATAATTGTTTTGATGCGTGTCAATTTCTGTTTAAAATTTTCCATTTTAATAAGTTACGCTCGTTGTTTTATAATGAGATCGGATAGCATTTTATACAAAGAGTGCATTTCCTTATCGTTTTTTAATAAACTCAAATGTTTTTTCATTACGGTTATATCGTTACGTATAGCCGGTCCGGTCTGCGCATCGAATGGATGCAGGCGATCCAACTTTTTACAACTTTCACGTATTAACGGTAATAGCAATGCTGTGTCTTTTTTTGCCAGATTTTTTTCGATGTATTGAAAAGCGGCAGTGTGCAAAGCATTAGTAAAATTTGCCACAAAAACCGCAGCAAGGTGCAACTTTAAACGCACCTCAGAATTTAGTGTTTTAACCTCTGTTGAAACTCCGGAACCAATTTTCCTCAAAATTTTTAAAGATGATCTGTTAGATGCTTCAATAAGAATTGGCGTTTTCTGCCAACTAATATTTGCGCTAACAGAAAAAGTTTGTAACGGATAATACACGCCAAAATTAGTCGAAACATTTTCCAAAATATTCATTGCTGTACTTCCCGAAGTGTGTACAACTAATCCCGCTAAATTTAGCGCAGTCAATTGAACTGCAACGGCTCCAATAACATCATCTTTAACGCAAATAAAATAAACCGCAGCATTCTTATTTATGCGGTTGTAATCCGTAATAAGCTTACAATTATTTTCTTCTGCAAATACCCGAGCTGTTTTTGAGGAACGGTGATTGAAGATCTGCACAACAGTTAAACTACTGATATCTTTGAAAGATCGCACAATGTGTTGTGCTAAGTTGCCGGTACCAATAACAACAATATTTTTTAACTCAATCAAACTCAGGTTTACTTCAATTAGTTATACTACACAAACGCTTTTCGTGACTCTGTTTAAGCGGCGTCTTTCAAAAATTGCGATGAGTGTACCAGTGATCATTACAATGCAACCAATCCACAACGCATTAATGTACGGAAACATATAGGCCTCCAACACTACAAAATCTTTTGTATTGCTTACTTTTTCACTCATCTGAATTTCGATGCTTCCTTCGTTCGGATTTATTTTCCAAAAAATAAATTTCAATCCCAATTCATTAAGTTCAAACTGATTGGGCATCACCATATTATTTTTCAAAATATACTTTGGATTGACCCGGTAAACTTTTCCATTGATATCGGTTGCCTTTAACACCGCGGTAACTACGAGCAAACTATCGCTGCGCGAAAATTCTTCTTCATTAAGATTTGTGGTAATGCTATCGATTAAAATTATGGCGTTGTTTGCAAAAATAGTGTCACCCATGTGCCCGATAAAATTAGTTGGCTCCTTGTAAGCGTTTTTATTTTTGGGCGACTCATCTGAAAGATCCGCGTAAGTGATGTGGGTATAAACATCATTGGTTAAAAAATGTTTTGTATCAGGATTGGATGCTTTCCCCATGCGCGGGTTATCCTGAACCATCGGGCTCAATGCAAACGCTTTAGTAATTTTTCCATTTTTATCTTTGAGAATATTCCCTTTTTCATCTCTGTCAAAATAGTCCATATGAAAGAAAACGTCAATTCCTTTGCGCTCCTTACCTTTGTAAGTCACAAAATATTTACCCAAAGGAAGTGTATCGCCTACAGTTAATAATAAACTTTTTTTTGCGTTAAAATCTTCGCCCAAACCTTCAACACTTTTTTTAGAAGTGTTTTGCGAAATGGTTTGTTTTTTTGAAGTTGAAATGAGGGCGCCAATTAAAATCAAAGCAAAACCAATATGAGCAATTGAAGAACCTGCATGACGTATTTTCCCTTTTAAAATTCTAAGCGCATACTCTGCATTAGCAAAAATGGCAAACAAACCGACAATAAATAACAGCGAATAAGTAATTAAGTTCCATTTTATGCTGTTGGCAGCAAGTGCGTATTCGCTTAAAAAATACAATGGTATAATGCAGGTTAAACCAAAAATAATTGCAAGCGAAAACGAAACACGAAATTGCCTGAAAAATACTTTAGGGTTTGTTTTTTTATATTTAAAGAATTGGGTTACAGCAATTAAACACAAAATAACAATCGCGAACGGTACCTGCCATAAATTATATTCAGCTATTTTTATCGGCGCTTTTTCTAAATTAAATAATTTATTTAAAACAGGAATGGATGTAAAGTACGTTATTACAAGCGCTGAAAGCATCAATATTAATGAGCCAATGAACATCCAAAACTCACGCGAGTAAAGGCTTTCCTCCTCTTCTTCTTTCGGGAAAAATTTTATGTACGAAAAAATTGTGAGTGTTGCGCTCCCTGCCAACCAACCTAAAA
>JAYTBK010000403.1:0-3050 GCA_043737035.1 Bacteroidota bacterium
AGCGTAAGGCTAAACCCACTTTTATCTAAGGCTTCGGAAAAATATTCGCCATTTACTTTTTTCATCATCCCTTTTTGCGGATTTAAAGAATTGCTAACAACATATTCTCCTGCATCGTTAACACCGTCAATTGTTGTAATCATATCTTGTCCTAAAAAATCGTGAGTCCAGGTGTTACCTACTGCTAAAGGGTAAAAATCGTTTTGGTGGTTCATGGGTTTTTGGGTTTAAGGGTTTTATTATACGTGTTTAGTTTTTTAATTTAGGATCGTTGCTGAATCATTATTATGCTCTTCATTTTCCGCTTCATTATTTTGCTCAGCAAACCATTGACTTTGTTTATATTCAAGCCATTCTAAAAAGTTAATCGTTGAAGCCTGTTTGTCGTTCCATTTTAGTTCGGGATGCAATTCAAAATAATTTTCATCTCCGTCATCTCCATAACTTCCCGACATAGTTACCGTTCCGTCGGCATCTGTTAGTTCATAGGTAAGTTTATTAGCATTCATTTTTTGAAGGTACCAAATTTCTCCTGCGCCATTCCCGTTAACCGGCATAATGTAATAACCGCCACAACCATATTCAGATATAAATACATAACCACCGGCATTTATATCTAATTTAATTGGATCTAACGTTGCAGAAGGGTTACTGATTTTTTTTAATAAATAGTCGTTAACCTGTTCATCCGTTACAGGAAATTGTTTTGAAAAATGATCCGGATTTTTTTGAAGGTAGTTTATAAAACTTCCGCCGTCATTACTATCGCTGTTTAGCGCAATAACAGAATTTTCTAAAGTATACATTCCATAAAACGGACCTACACCACCATTACTTACCAATTTTAAATATGCCTTGTATTCTTCCGGCATTTCAAAACGATATTGCTTTTCAAAACTTGAAAGTTTTTCGTCTGTTAGTGTCTCATTCATTTGGTAATGATGCATAAACGCGCCAAATACACCTTCTCCACGATCGTGAGCTGCGAGGTTATACCAAGTAGTTTTAACGGCAGCTAATCTGTGTTCGAGTGAAGTATTTTTATTGAACCAATTTTGTTGAGCATCTTCAATCCACTCTAAAAAACTTAATGTTTTTATTTGGTCGTCAACAAATCGTACTTCAGGCCAAAGGTTAAAATATAATTCCTCAATTCCTTCACCATTTATTCGTTTTGCTTCTTTCATAAGCCAAACTTCATTTACACAAGCACCATTAACGGGCATAATATAGTGCACTCCCGATTCAGTAGTACATAAAAACAGATAGCCGGCATCGTAATAATTTATTTCTATAGGTGGTGTTTCAACTGTAGCGTGCTTTATTTTATAGGTTAAATATTCAATTATTTTTTCTTCTGTAACGGGAAACTCCGAAGAATAATGATCTAAGTTTTCCTCTAACCAATCATAATAATTTGCATCGCCTTTACTTCCTTTATTTAAAGGATACAATGCATCGTGTAGAGGATACATCACGTTGAAAGGCCCCACGCCGCCATTAGTTACCTGAAGTAAATATTCCCGGTACTCTTCAGGAAGTGTAAAGCCATTGTTGGCTTCGTAATAATTAATATCCTCACGCGGTGTATTTTCCGCATCGAGGTAATATTTGTGAAACATTGCGCCCGGAACTAGAAACTGTGGATCTTGTTCTTTAAGGGTTAACCAGGTATTTTTGATGTTTTTTAAACGATCTGTTAGTGTCATAATTGTTATATGAGGTTAATGATTTATCTATTTATTTACTTTATTTTTTTTTCTATTATTGATAGCCGCTCTTCTAATAATTTAATTTTTATATGCTGACTATCAATAATGATTTGCTGTTCTTGCATTGCTTTTATCGTTATAGCAATTAAATCGTTGTATCGCATCCCTAACATTCCTTCATCATCTTTGCTAATAATGCCATTGTTTGTACAGCCAAACTTAGTTAGTGACTCTTCAACCTCTTGCGCAATAAAACCATATTCTGTTTTTTTACTGGCATCATTATTTCGTAAATAATATACCGGATTGAGTGATTTGATAAAACTTAAACCTAAATTACTCGGATTAATTTCTGATTTCCATTGTTTATCAGAGGTATTTGTCCAAGCCACTTGAACGCCGGCGTAGGTTATGGAAGTATTACCTATGCGAACTTGATTGTTGTTTGAAGCAACCGGAATTTGCGCATTATAACCAATACCTACATTGTTTGATGTTGTAATAGTTGAATTTAATGAAAAATCGCCTATACCTAAATTGTAATTGCCTGATGTATTAGCTGCCACTGCGTTTCTACCAACGCCTATATTATTACTGCCCGTACTGTTTGCATTTAACGCGGATGCTCCAATCCCAATATTATAATACCCGGTAGTATTTCCGTTCATTGATCCGAATCCAATACCAACATTATATGTCCCCGAAATGTTGTTATAAAGTGTAGATGAACCAAATGCACAATTAGAACCACCAAATGTATTTTTGAACATAGCAAAATTTCCTATCACGCAATTATGATAGGAATTATTATTCGCTAAGGCATTTCTCCCAACGGCGTTATTATACTGACCCGATACATTTTTTATTAATGCTTGATAGCCCAATGCGGTATTATCAGTGCCATCTTGATTATTGTAAAGCGACGAGTCTCCAAATGCACTATTACCGTTTCCAGTAGTATTGGAATTACCGGCTACGTATCCAAAAAAAGTATTTCTAAGGCTAGCGTCAATTTTACCTGCTTTTTGATTATTTACTTTAAAGTTTAAAGGCACATTATCGGTAGTGCCAATAAAATTTGTACCGCTAACTGTACCGGCATTACCTGATAATCCCCAGTTTTTACTTCCGTCACCTGCCAAGGCAATCCATTCCGTTCCATCCCAATAGTAATAACCGGGTATAACATTATTAGGTGTAACACCGGCAGTTGCAGTATTGTAAACCATTAAACTGGTTGCTGCACCAGCTCCAATAGGTGCATTATTATTAGTGGCAACTAACGCAACACGCGGTATTAATAAACCTTTTGATGTGTTTGCAATATCCAACATTGCG
>JAYTBK010000404.1:0-3050 GCA_043737035.1 Bacteroidota bacterium
AGAGAATCAAGTGATCGCTTTTATTATGGCATTGCTACTTTGTTTTATCACTTATATTGGGTTTGATTTTATTTCGTCGTCAGGGATATTTGGTAAGTATGATGCGCTTGTAAAATCAATTGGTATGAATGATCATTACATAAGTATGAGCCGCGGTGTTATTGATACACGCGATGTTATTTATTTTTTTAGCGTTATCGCTTTTTTTAATTTGTTATCTAAACTCGTTTTGCAAAGCAGAAAATGGTAAAAGAAAAATCAAACCAACGCCGTAAAGATGTTGCAATGATTATTGCAGTAATGTGCATTTTATTATTGATAAATTTTGTTGGTTCATTTTTATTTAAACGGTTCGATCTTACTACCGAAAAACGTTACACTTTATCGGCCTCCACGAAAAAATTATTGAAAAACATTGATGATGTTGTTTACATAAAAATATATTTGCAGGGAAATTTTAATCCGGGGTTCACTCGTCTTCGCAACGAAACCAAAGAAATATTAGATGAGTACAGAGCTTATTCGGATGATAAAGTAGAATATGAATTTATCAATCCGCTCGAAAATCCAAATAAAGAGGAAGTAGATAAAATAGAAAAACAACTTTTTCAAAAAGGAATTGTTCCTGAACAAATTATTGACAGGAGTTCGCAGAAAGTATCGGAAACTTACATTTGGCCAGGCGCAATAGTCAGTTATAAAGGTAAAGAAACCGTTTGGCAAATTTATAAAAGACAAGTTGGTTTTGAACAGGAACAAAGTTTAAACAACTCGGTGCAGGAACTCGAATATGGCTTATCAAACAGCATCCGAAAAACACAGATTATTAAAAAACCGGAAGTGTTATTTTTAGAAGGCCATAGCGAACTTGATACGATTTATTGTGCAGATTTTATGATTTCATTGTCGGAGTATTACAACGTAAGCCGCATTACGCTAAACAATAAACTCTATGCGCTTAAAGATGCGGCAGCAATTGTTATTGCTCAGCCAGACTCAGCATTTACCGATAAAGAAAAATTTTTAATTGATCAGTTTATTATGCACGGAGGAAAAGCGCTTTGGCTCATCGATCCTGTTTACGTAAACCGCGATACGCTTAATAAAGAAGGTTACACGCTTGGATTTAAAAACGATCTTAATCTCGATGATATTTTGTTTAAATATGGAGTAAGGCTCAATCCCATTTTGGTTCAGGATTTGCAATGCTCGAGAGTTCCTATTAATGTAGGATTTAAAAAAGGACAACCCGATTTTCAACCCTTTCCTTGGGTTTATTATCCATTAATTTTGCCTGTTTCTAATCATCCCATTGTAAAAAACCTTGATTTAATACGCACCGAATTTGTTGGAACACTTGATACGGTTTTTGCAAGAGATGTAAAAAAAACTATCCTATTACAAACATCCCGTTACACTAAAACACAGGCAACACCAACGCGTGTAAACGTTGGAATGATAAGGTATAAACCCGATGAAAAACAATATATTAATTCGTTTCAAAATGTGGCGTGCTTACTTGAAGGCAGTTTTGAATCGGTTTATAAAAACAGGATACCGAGCGTATTTTTAGAAGATAGTGCGTTTGCAATATTAGATCATAGCAAACCCACACGCATGATTGTTGTAGCTGACGGCGATATTGCAAAAAACGAATATCAACGCAGCAGCGGCACGATTTACCCTGTAGGCTATGATTCGTACATGAAAGAGCAATTTGGAAACCGAACGTTTTTATTAAATTGCATGAATTATTTATTGGATGATGAAGGGCTGTTACAATTGCGATCGCGCGAAATAAAATTAAGATTACTCGACAAAAAGAAAATTGCATTGCAAACTACAAAATGGAAATTGATAAATGTTGGCTATCCGTTAGGCCTTATCATACTGTTTGGAATGATGCAATTTTATATCAGGCGTAAAAAATACAGCAGGTAAATAGTCGCTAACTTTACTTTAAAAAATTTTATTGATGAAAAAAACAACCCTTATAACGCTTAGTGTATTATTAATATTGGCGATTGCCGCCGTTGTAGTTTATAAACGAAAGAGCAACAGCGGAACCATTGATAAAGAAGCAAGCAATTTTAGCGTTAAAGATACCGCCTCTATCGACAAAATATTTTTAGCAAATAAGGACGGACAAAAAATACTTCTCGAGAAAAAAGAAGGCAGTTGGTTACTTGACGGCACCTACAATGTAAGGCCCGATGCCATTGAACTTTTACTTTATACCATTAGAATGATTGAAGTAAAATCGCCGGTAAGCAAAACCGCAATAAACAACGTTATTAAATTTATGGCCGGAAAATCAACCAAAGTAGAAATTTACAGCAACGGCAATAAAGTAAAACAATATTATGTTGGGCATACAACGCAAGATCATACCGGAACTTTTATGTTACTTTCTAACCCTGATAACGACGAAAATTATACTGAACCATTTATAACACATATACCGGGCTTTGATGGCTTTTTAAGCACCCGTTACAATACTGATAAACTCGATTGGCGCGACCGGTTAATCATCAATTACAGGCCGCCGCAAATAAAACAAATCAAAATGGAGTTGTTTGAAATTCCCGATTCATCTTTTATTATCGATTTATTTAGTATGCAACGTTTCGGACTCAAAATATTAAAAACGAATAAACAAATCCCTTTTGAAGAAGAAAAAATAAAACAGTTTATCGCTTATTTTCAAAATGTAAATTGCGAAGTTGTACTTGATAAAAACGACCATCTGGCCGATTCCTTAAAATCGGCTTTACCTTTCGCAGCGCTTACTGTAACCGATAGAAATAACAAATCAAACGTTACGCTCTTTTATCACAAATTTGCTCTAGCATCAAAAAATACAGAATACGGAGTTAATTATAAATACGATCCCGACAGATTATTTGTAAAATATAATAATGGCGCCGACTATGGTGTGGCGCAATATTATGTGTTTGGAAAAATGCTCCAAACCTACCGGTATTTTATGCCTTACAAATAGTGTGTTAAAAAGTAGTTTATAAGTGCAACGTGTAAAAGAGTCGTTGTTA
>JAYTBK010000405.1:0-3036 GCA_043737035.1 Bacteroidota bacterium
TGATTAATTTTTTTACGTCCGCTTTCGCCTTCCTTTTGCATCTTTTGGAAATAAGGAACCGCCATGCCTAACAACTGAATAATAATAGAAGCAGTAATGTAAGGCATAATACCTAAACCAAAAATGGATGCTCGTGAAAATGCACCACCGGCAAAAGCGTTAATTAAAGCAATAATTCCTCCATCGTTATTATTGGCGTTAGCAGCCGATAATACTTCGGTATTAATGCCCGGAAGTACAACATACGAACCCAAACGATAAATAAGGATAAGGCCAAGGGTCGTTAAGATCCGTTGCTTAAGCTCTTCTATCTTCCAGATATTCCGGAGGGTTTCAAAAAAACGTTTCATATACTGTTTATTTCTATTTTAATATTATGTGTATAGCTGTAGAGTAGGGCATGTGTTGAAAAACGCAGCTATCATCATATCGCTTATTAAATTTCGGTTGCTACTCCGCCCTTTGCTTCAATAGCAGCTTTTGCAGTTGCAGTAAAAGCGTGTACATTAATATTTACTTTGGATTTTAATTCACCTCTACCTAAAATTTTAACCATATCATTTTTAGAAGCCAATCCACTTTTTATCAATGTTTCAACAGTAACTTCGGTTAAGTTTTGAGCATCAACAATACGTTGTATCGCATCTAAATTTACACCAGTGTGTTCGATACGGTTAATGTTTTTAAAACCAAATTTAGGAACACGTCGCTGTAAAGGCATTTGTCCACCTTCAAAACCACGTTTCTTTTTATTACCAGAACGCGATTGAGCACCTTTATGTCCTTGTGTTGCCGTACCGCCGCCACCTGAACCCTGACCACGGCCTCTTCTAAAATTATCTTTTACCGAACCTTCCGCAGGTTTTAATGAATTTAATTTCATTTGAATGTTTTTTTACTTATTAAATATTTTCTATTGTCAATAAATGGGCAACCGCTTTTATCATACCCGCTACCGGTGGAGTTGCTTCTTTAATGATGCTATGGTTTAATTTTCTTAATCCTAAAGCCTGAACTGTTGCTTTTTGTCTTGCATTCCTTTTTATAGGACTTTTAGACAATGTAATTTTAACTTGTGCCATATCTTCTTTTATTATTATCCGTTAAAAACCCTGTCTAATGTAATTCCCCGTTGTCTTGATATTGCTAAAGGATCGCGCATTTTCGCTAAAGCGTCGATTGTTGCTTTAACCACATTATGTGGATTAGATGAACCTTTTGATTTAGCAAGTACGTCGGTAATACCAACACTTTCTAACACAGCACGCATGGCACCACCGGCAATTACACCCGTACCGTGAGCAGCAGGCTTTAAAAACACCCTTGAACCACCAAACTTACCATTTTCAGCATGAGGCACCGTACCTTTTAATACAGACACTTTTACCAAATTCTTTTTCGCATCATCAATACCTTTGGTAATTGCATCCGTAACTTCGTTTGCTTTACCTATACCATATCCTACAACACCTTTTTCATCGCCAACAACAACAATTGCGGCAAAACTAAAGTGACGACCACCTTTTGTTACTTTGGTTACACGCTGTATGGCAACTAATTTATCTTTTAATTCGATATCGGTTGACTTAACCTTTTTTACAACTTCTTTTGACATGTTATGTATTCTTTTAGACTAATTAAAATTTTAAACCTGCTTCACGTGCACCTTCTGCCAATGATTTGATACGGCCATGGTATAAGTAACCGTTCCTGTCGAACACAACTGAACTAACTCCAGTAGCAGTTGCTTTTTCAGCAATTAATTTACCTACCAATTTTGCTTGTTCAAGTTTTGTTATTTTCGAATCTTTTATTGATTTATCGCTCGAACCTGCTGCCAAAAGTGTTTTTCCGGTTTTGTCGTCGATCAATTGCGCGTAAATACCCGAATTACTTCTGAAAACACTTAAGCGTGGAGTTTCAGGAGTTCCTGTAATGGTTTTACGAATCTTAAATTTAATGCGTTCTCTTCTTTGTTTTTTATTGAGTGCCATCTTTCCAGTTTTTTGAAGATGATTAATACTAATTTAATTATGTTATTTTTTGCTTGCCGATTTACCAGCTTTACGGCGTAAAATTTCGCCTGTAAATTTGATACCTTTGCCTTTGTAAGGCTCCGGTTTACGCATTGAGCGTATTTTTGCCGCAACCATTCCTAATAATTGTTTATCAGGACTTTCTAAAGTAATTTTTGGGTTCTGTCCTTTTTCAGAAGCAGTCGTTATTTTAATTTCGGCAGGTAATTCAAACATTACATTATGCGAAAAGCCTAATGATAATTCTAATATCTGGCCTTTGTTGGATGCTCGGTAACCTACACCAACTAATTCCTGTTCTGTTTTGTAACCTTCTGATACGCCTTTAACCATGTTGGCAATTAGCGAGCGGTATAAACCGTGCAATGCTCTGTGACGTTTTTGATCAGTTGGACGTGATACATTGATGATCCCATCTTCAACCTTTACAATAATATCTGTATCAATCGTTTCCGATAAAGTGCCTAACTTGCCTTTAACCGACACTGTTGTTCCTTTTACATTTACTTCAACTCCCGCGGGAATTGTAATTGGTAATTTTCCTATTCGTGACATGATTTTTCCCTCCTAAATTATGAAATGTAACATAAAACTTCACCACCAACGTTAAGTTTGCGGGCTTCTTTATCTGTCATTACACCTTTTGATGTAGACACGATTGCAACACCCAAACCATTTAAAACTCTTGGCATTGTTGATGCGCCAGAATATTTCCGTAAACCTGGTTTAGAGATTTTATCCAATGTGCGGATAGCTGATAATTTTGTAACCGGATTGTACTTAAGGGCTATTTTAATAGTTCCCTGTTTTTTTTCGTTTTCCTCAAACTTGTAGTTTAAGATATAACCTTTATCAAAAAGAATTTTGGTGATCTCTTTTTTAAGGTTCGAAGCAGGAATTTCAACAATCCTGTGGTTTGCGCTGATGGCGTTTCTTACGCGTGTCAGGTAATCTGATATTGTATCTGTCATTTTATTTGTTTTTATATGTTATCCCGACC
>JAYTBK010000406.1:0-3028 GCA_043737035.1 Bacteroidota bacterium
GGGCCTACCAAACTCATTGATCCAAAAAAAACATTTAAAAGTTGTGGTAACTCATCAATTTTATATTTTCTTAAATAAAAACCCATTGAAGTTATGCGTGCATCGTGCCCTCCAACAGTTAATAATCCTTTTTTATCAGCATGTTTAAACATGGTTCGGAATTTAAATAATTTAAAATCTTTGCTATTTTTCCCTACACGTGTTTGCGTGTAAAAAACAGGAAATCCATTTTGTAACACAATCAAAATAGAAATTAATAAAAGAAAAGGGGACAGAAAAATTAAACCTACGAGTGAAGCAAGAATATCAAAAGCACGTTTTAACACAGTATTTTGTTTACAGAATAGATTACGGCTGATATTACTTTCTGCACATTTTCGTTGGTAAGATCGTAATAAACGGGTAAAGAAACTTCACGGCTATAATTATTATAAGTAACAGGATAATTATTGATGTCGTAGCCCTTGTTCTTATAGAATGACATACTCGGAACGGGAATAAAATGAACATTAACAGATACATCCTGCTCAAAAATTTCTTTAATAATGCTATCGCGTTGAACCTCCGAAATATTTTTGATCCTTAACGGATAAAGGTGAAAGCAACCTAAAGCTTTATCAGATTTATACACCGGAAGTTCAAACCGATCATCTTTTGAAAAAGCAGAATTATATAAATCAAAAATTTGTTTTCGTTTTACAAGTGTATCATTGTCATACCTCCCTAATTCAATGAGGCCAATTGCCGCGCTCAAATCAGTCATATTGCATTTATAACCGGCTTCTAAAATATCATATTTCCAATTTCCCTTTTGTGTTTTTGCAAGCGCATCTTTATTTTGTCCGTGCAACGATAACATACATAAGTATCGATATATTTCTTCATTATCAAACGGTTCCGGTAAATTTAGAGCGACGGCTCCGCCTTCTGCGGTACTTAAATTTTTAACTGCATGAAACGAAAAAACAGACACATCCGTAAGCGCGCCAGTTTTTTTTGATCGGTAACTTGCGCCAAACGAATGTGCAGAATCAGATAAAACTAAAATTCGTCCAAGTTGTTTTTGAACCGATGTATTGGCTTTAAACATCGCCGCACTCGCGATAACCAATTGGTTTATTTCATCGTAATTACAGGGGAAACCGGCGAAATCCACCGGCATAATTACTTTCGTTAACGGCGTAATTGCTTTTTGAATTTCCTCTATTGCAATATTGAAATCATCGGCATTTACATCAACAAAAACAGGTGTTGCGCCAACGTGCATAATAACATTAGCAGTTGCGGAATAAGTATATGCTGGCAAAATAACTTCGTCCCCAGTAGCAACTCCAAACCAACGTAACATAAGCTCAAGTCCCGCCGTTGCAGAATTTAGGCATAAGGTGTTTTTATTTCCGCAGTATTCAGTGATTTTATTTTCAAATAGTTTTGTCCGCGGTCCAGTTGTAATCCAGCCCGAACTCAGTGCAGCGGTAACTTCTGCAATTATTTTATCATCAATACGTGGAGGCGAAAATGGGATCATTTTAAAAATTAAAAGTTAATTGCGTTGAAAGTTAAGAAAGTTTCATCGATTACAAAAGTCCTGAATTTTTATTTTCTTTATCGAGCTCCGACAAATTATAATGAAGAAAAATGCATAGGAAGAAAACGTAAAAAACAATTCCAGCCTGAGTTTGCAACATCGATTCAACTGCAAAGTTTAAAGTTACCAATACCCCAAAAGCGAGTAATATATAATTGCTCTTTACGAACCCTACAACTATTAATCCAGCCGAAATAAGAAGCAGTATCAAAAAGCCAAAAATACCACATCCCAAAAACGTTTGTAAAAACTGGTTGTGCGCATTTAGTTTTTTATTTAGTGCGCCCGTTAGTCCATTAGCCCGATAAGCTTCGTATAGCTTGTCGTTAGAGTCGCCGGGAGAAACTCCAAATAAAAGATGCTGTTTTACAATTTTAGACGCTTCATGCCAAATAAGTAACCGAACAGCCGTACTTTCACTTGCGGTTTTATCAATTTTTTGTGAGGATGCAGTTACTGTAAAAGCAACTTTAATTCTTTCGAAAGGAGAAGGCAACACCTTATAAGTTACCGATAAACCCGCAAACAGACCACAAAATAAAATGAGGATGGTTTTTTTGTAACCGCGTGAAATTAAAATGAGCGTAAACGTGACGGGTAATATTAGAATTGCAGAAATTAAGCCCATTTTTGAAGACGCTAAAAATATTGCCGCAACAAAAACGAAGGTTATTACAGCAATTTTTAGGTATAAAATTTTTATTTCCGAAAGCCATTTTTTGTAAAATAACATGACAATAAGTTGAGCCAAAATTAAATACATGGCAAAATAACTTGGATGTAGAAAAATAGAAAAATCTGAGTAAAAAAAGGCGTTTACGTGATTAAAAACAAACTGGTATGTTGCTTTAAAAAAACAGATTACCACCGAAATAAAACACCCACTCACAAAAGAAATTATTATTTTTTTAAGTTGAATTCTACTGTACCGTTCACAAAAAATCAGTAAGGGAAATGCGAAAAAACTCATTTTAACTTCAATGCTTGTAAGCGCTTCTGCCTTATTATATGTAAAAAAATATGCCAATACATGTATCATAAAAAACGCAAGCAAAACATAAGTCCATCCGTTTTTAAATACTGCTTTAAAGCCTGCAACGGGCTTTCCAAAAAATAAATAGAAACATGTCCATACGATTAAAAACCCAGCGTAATTTATTCCGAACGGTAACAAAAAAGCAACGAGCAGCGGAAAAATATATCCATAATTAAAGTATAAATTTTTTAATTTTGTAAGCATTTAACGGGTAACGCTTTCATGGCATTTTACAGCCCGATTAAAAACAAAAAAATTAATTATTCCTTTTATATAACCAGCTCCATAGCTTAAATGCAGTATAAAAAATGTACCGGAAATTAAGAATAGGTCTTTTAAAGAAGTTGGTTTTTGCATTGCAGCAAAAAGTAAAGACAGTGTTACGTAAATTACACCAACAATAA
>JAYTBK010000407.1:0-3023 GCA_043737035.1 Bacteroidota bacterium
ATAGCTTCCGAATTGGTTATCTTTTTAGTCATCAATTCCGTTGAAAAATTAATTGGAAGCCTCAATACATTTTACGACATCATTACCGCACTCTATAAAGTTGAAGGAATGTTTGGTGGCAATACCGATATATCTTTTCTTGATACAAAAGTAAGTAGGCTTCAAAGCCTGAAGGCAATTTATAACAAGCCGTATTCAAAAGCCATCAAATATTCGTTAGCGGCCCTTTTTGGAATCGGATTTATTACTCTGTTTATGCCATGGACACAAAGCGTTTCCTCGGAAGGTAAAGTTAGCACATTGAATCCCGAAAACCGGCCTCAAACAATTACTTCACGAATTCCGGGAAGGATAGAAAAATGGTACATACGCGAAGGTGACATGGTGAAGAAAAATGACACCATTGCGTTTATTTCTGAAATTAAAGATGAGTATGTAGATCCGCAATTAATAACCCGTTCCGAGTCGATTATAAAGGCTAAGGAAACAACCATTAAATCATATGAAGATAAAATTAGCGCGGTTGATTCTCAAATTGACGCGTTAAATAAATCCTTGCTTTTAAAAATGGAACAGGGTCGCAATAAAATTATACAGGCCAGGTTAAAAATATTAACCGATAGTATTGAGGCAATTACATCTACCAACAATTTTAAAGTTGCAGAAGAACAGGTTAAGCGTTTTGAGGAATTGATGAGCAAAGGCGTTATATCAAAAACAGAACTTGAAAACAGACGTGTAAAAGTGCAAGAAGCTTTGGCTAAAAAAACATCGGCCGACAATAAATTTATTTCTACAAAAAACGAATTGCTTAATGCTGAAATAGAACTTAATTCGATACAACAGGATTACCAAGAAAAATTAATGAAAACCGAATCCGATAAATTTTCAGCGCTCTCGCTCATGTACGAAGGCGAAGGTTCATTAACAAAGTTGCAAAATCAATTGGCAAATTATAGTATGCGTCAAGGGTTTTATTATGTATTGGCACCTCAGGATGGATATATAGCTAAAACAAACGTTCAGGGAATAGGTGAGATCGTTAAGGAGGGCGCGGCGTTGTGCAACATTGTTCCCATCCAAAATGAACAAGCGGTTGAATTATATATTAGTCCGGTAGATCTTCCTTTAGTGCATAACGGACAAAAAGTTCAATTGCAATTCGACGGTTGGCCTGCCTTTGTTTTTTCAGGATGGCCCGGAATAAGTTATGGAACTTACACTGCTGAAATTGTAGCCTATGATAAAGTACTTTCCGACAATGGTAAATTTAGAATACTGGCCAAAAACACCGGCGAAAAATGGCCGGAAGCTATACAAATTGGAGGCGGCGTAAAAGGTTTTGCACTGCTAAATAACGTTCCTTTATTTTACGAGATGTGGAGAACGGTAAACGGTTTTCCACCCGACTTTTATAAAGGTGAAACATCAAAAAAAAATAATGCAAAAAAGTAAGATGAAAAAGCTAATACTTTATTTTATATTTTTGAAATGCCCGGCCGCTTTTGCTCAAACAACCCTATTACCCGCATACAATGATTTTATAACCGGAATATTACAAAATAGCCCATTAGCTAAACGCGCCAATAACGAAAAAAAATATGCTGATTTACAATTACGTGCTGCACGCGGAAATTATGATCCTATTGTAAGCGCTAACTTTGATGAAAAACAGTTTAGAGGTTCAAATTATTTTACAACATTAAACAGTGAAGTCAAGCAGCCAATATTCACAAACCAATACTTAAAATTTGGTTACGATTATGGAATCGGCCCAAATGTAAATCCTGAGTTGAATACGCCAGCTCAGGGTTTACCTTATTTGGGATTTGAAGCGGGGGTGCTGCAAGGTTTAGTAATTGACAAAAGACGCGCGGAAGTATTAAAGGCGAAAGAGTACATTAATTATTTTACGGCCGAGCAGCAAATACAACTTAACAATCTTTTATTCGAGTCATCGCTTCGTTATTTTGAATGGCTGTTCAGTGCAAAACAGATAGCGTTAAATAATTATTTTATGGATGCGGCAAGAAAACGATTGGACGGGATTGCAGCGCTTGCCAACATTGGTGAGCGGGCAACGGTAGATACGATTGAAGCGGCAATTTTTTATCAAACACGGTTACTCGATTTGCAAAACGCATTAATGGATAATCAAAAAAACACAAATGATTTGTCGGGCATTATATGGCAAAACAACAACACACCATCGGCCTTAACAACTATTTATGGCTCGGCAGATAGTTTGGAAAAATATTATGATAAAGCCAAGACAACTCTTTTTCAAAATTTAAATTTGGTGGGTCAACAAAACCCTGTTTTATTAAAATACAACGCGTTACAAAAGGTTTTAGCGGTGGAAGTAAGGTTAAAAAAGGAAATGATTAAACCTGTGTTTAACATTAAATATAATGTTCTCTCAAACAATACGACTGTTGCTAATCCCGTTTTTTCCAACAACAGTTATAAATGGGGAGTAAACATGTCGTTTCCGTTGCTGCTAAGAAATCCAACCAATGAATACAAAATGGCGAAAATAATTGCTCAAAACAATGGTTTAGAACTATTGAGTAAAGGCAACGAAATTAACTTTAAAGTAAACGCATTACAACAAACGATTTCAATTTTAGCGCAGCAGCTTTTAAATGCCGAACGTTCGGTTAGCTACAGTAAATTGTTATTGGAAGCTGAAAAATTAAAATTTGAAAACGGCGAGAGTTCATTGTTTATGCTCAATACCCGCGAAAATAAGTTGCTTGAAACTGAATTAAAGCTTGCGGAGTACCAATTAAAATTTATTAAAACGGTGCTTAATGTGATATACTTAAACGGAAATTTAAATTATAAATTATGATGTTATCAGATATTATACTTGACGACAAAAAAAGTGCCGGTGAAATTTCAACTTTTTTAATTGAGCAAAAATACGCACTTCAAACTCACATCGAATATTAAGGCAATGTAAAATATGAGGCCCTTATTTGCAATAGATGTATCCCAAATAAATTTTCTAAAATTTTACA
>JAYTBK010000408.1:0-7502 GCA_043737035.1 Bacteroidota bacterium
GGTAATATAAATTTGATCGGCATTTATTTTTGCTGGAAAATAACCATTACGTTTTTTGTAATTGTTTGCACTTGTTTTTAAATCTTCTGTTTCATTATAACTATCCCAACTTAAATTGTCGAGGTATGTTAATCCATTGTGAAAACTGGGTAAACCTAAAAGACATTGCATGTAAATGTTTTCTTGAATTGCTTCTATCGTACCAACATCGCTTAAGTTTTCGTGATGCTTGATAATAATAGCCCCCAATACAACACGAGCATCGGTGGTGCTTGCTCCCATTCCGGAGCTCATGCGAGTATAGTAAAAACTACTTAATTTATTCCATGGTATAATGTTTGAAAACTTAACCCAACGATTCTCCAAATCTAATTCTTGTTCAAAGGGTGTGTTAAATAATTGTACTTGGTTGTTGTCATTTCCGCGAATCATATGCAAGCTTTTTTAAAAGGTTATTTGCAAATGTCTTGCATCTTTAATAAACTTTATCCCCTAAATCCCTTTATTTATAAATACTTTGTTAGTTTGAGTGAACCCTATTTAAGTTTAAATAAGTAGCAGTAGATAATTTTTCCAGAAAAGGTGTTCGTATTAGGATTTCTCTAAGTCGCTGCTTTCATGCGCATTGCCATTCAACTACCATCATATGCCCAAACTTCAACAGGTTGACTTATTGTTCCAAAAATAGCAATTACCATATTCTATCTTTATCCTTTAGTATCATATTTTGTTTTTTGTGGCTTCTGCAACGAGATTGGCATCAGTAATAAAGTCAGGTAATAATACTAGATTACTACAGTAAAGTTTGCTCCATAATTAGTTATAATGAGACGCCGATGCTGACGAAAACGGTTCTTCCATTGCCCGGCATAATTCCGGGTCCGGGATATCCGCTTGCCCTTCGAGTAGCATATTTTCGGCTGGCAATATTATTTACACCACCTTTCACGTTATAACGTTCTAAAAATTTATAGGAGAATGAGGCATCCATAACCTCATAACCCAAAAGTTTACCCGTTGTACCTGTGGCATTAGGTTTTTCGGTGTTGGTTGCATCTGTATATACGTTTCCAATACTGCTTAACTGAAATGTAGCTGAAAAACCTTTTAAATAATAGGTAGCTCCAAAACGATGAATGTACTGAGGCGCATTTTCTACCCGTTTATTTTTGATTGATTTTTCGGGGTCAGTTGCAATCGTCGCGTTATTCCAATTTACATATTTAGCATCAATAAACGAATTAGAAGCAAAAATACTCATAGTACCCATTTTATAGTTTTTCGTTAGCATTTTAACTACATCCAACTCAATATACGACTCAATACCTTTGCTAACTGAAGTTCCAATATTAGTTTTAAACGGAGCTCCATTTTGTGTGAGTGTGCCAATTCGGTTATTGTAATGCAGATAAAACACACCTAAATCAAAATTTAGAAAGTCTTTTAAGGTTCCTCTATAACCAAAGTCAGCATTAAAACCGCTGGCGTCTTTCAAATTAGGATCAACAATTTCCATTGTGGCTGATGGCGTGAATTCGGAAAAGGTAACAGGGCGATAAGCGAGAGAATAATTACTGTATAAATTTGTTGTTTTAGTTACCGCAAGTTCGGTCCCAATGCCATACAATAAAAGTTTTCGTACTTTTTTAGGAACATTAATAGTTCCGGTTGGCGTTGCATTGATGTATCCTTTTGCAGTATTTTCAATATACTCGAAACGAACACCTGGAATAATTTTTAATCGTTTACCAATTAAAAAAATATTTTCGGCGAAGGCAGCAAGGTTGGCTGTTTCAAATTCTAAGGAGCGTCCGTAATTTGGACTGCTAAGCGATAGATCAAAATTACTGCCTGTTGTTCCTACTCCTAGCTGGGTTCTTTTTGTTTTTCCAGTATAAGCTCGAACGCCGCCCGCAAAAGTACTTTTTTGCCCAAATATTTTATATTTGATCGCCATTCGCAATTCTGTTCCATAATTATTATAATTGTCTCGATCAACCTGCCTTGCATTAAATTGCAGCGTTACTGGATTTATGGTGTCTCTAATATTAATAGCCTTTGTAAAACCTGTGCTATTGCGTTCAGCAATGGTAGCAAAAGATTTAAGCTGAAGATTTACAGATTTCGTGAGATCGTATTTAATTACAACACTAGCAACATTCCACGGTGCACCAAACCAATTTCTTTCTCTAAACGACTGACGGCTATTTTTTTCATATTCAACATCAGTTAAGCCGCCTGGCTGCTGACTTTTATAATCCATTTTAGTATATTCTGCGCCAATACTGAGTTTTCTGGTAACTTGATAGTTGACTGAAATATAACCTGTGTAAATATTATATCGACTATTATCCCGCCATCCATTAGCATTACGGTGATGAAGAAAACCATAGTAAGAAAATTTTTTATATGCTCCACCGATGCCATTGTACGTGTTAAACAATCCATAAGACCCCACTGTTTGTTGCGATTCAAAATTGATGATTTTATTTGGATTACCTTTTTTCATTTGATAGTTGATTACTCCGCCAAATTGAGGTCCATATTGCAAAGACGCTGCTCCACGTATCACTTCTATTCTTTCTACTGCCTCCATCGGCGGATTATAATAATTTTCAGGATAACCAAAAACTTCAGAAGAAATATCGTAACCATTTTGCCTGAGATTAAATTCCCAGGATCTATTTGGACTTAAACCTCGTGTTGCTACACCGAGTTGAATACCTGAGCCATCATTTTCCCATACACTCATTCCTGGGACTTTAGCGAAAACTTGACGCGCATTGTTAGTACTTAAGTCTGCATTTATCTTAGTCAAATTTATTACTTCAGTCTTTTTACCCGCATAAATCACATTGTCCTTTACATCGGACAAGCGTTCTATACCTCCTAAAAAATTAGTTTCTATTATCTGTACTTCCCCCAGATCGATTGTTTTTACAGTATCCTTTTGTTGTCCATAAACGGGGAAAAAACGTGAAAAAATTATTATTGCTGTAATTACATTAAAAGTTTTCATTTAAATAAATTTAATATGATTAAATATTCGACGGCAAAACTATTATTCAGATTTATTCTAAGCAATGCCGTAAAAATGGTATTTAAAGGGCAAGTTGAGAACGTCGAATTATTAATAACTCTACGATGAATTTGAATAGTTTTTTCGAAAAATATACTTTTAAATTAGACTGAACCCTACAATGCCTCGTATTCCGTCTTTACAAAATCAGCGAGTTCTTTTACATAATCTGGTGAGAAATCGAATTTAATGCCCGCCGCCTTATATAACTCAGGAATTGTTTTAGTGTATCCCAAGGCCAACGCCTTTTTGTAAGTTTCCAAAGCAAGTTTAGGATTTTGTTTATAATTGCGCCACACAGCAATTGCACCTAACTGCGCCATACCGTATTCAATATAATAAAATGGAACCTCAAACAAATGAAGCTGCGGTTGCCAAGATCGTTTTAAGTTGTTTTCAAGACCCGTGTAATCAACCACACCCGTACCAAATTCTTTGCTGATTTTTAACCACTCTTCATAACGGTTAGCGATTATATGTTGTGGGTTTGTATAAATCCAATGCTGAAATTTATCAATGCTGGCAATCCAAGGCAATCCTTTTAGCACACCATCTAACTGTTCTTTTTTTGCACGTTTCAAATCATCTTCGTTTTCAAAAAAAGTATCCCAGTGTTCCATGCTAATTAACTCCATACTCATACTTGCAAGTTCTGCTACTTCGCTTGGCGTGCTTTTAAATTCGGTAAGCTCAAGTTTTGCCGCTAAAAAAGCGTGTACGGCATGGCCGCCTTCATGCACCATTGTAACCATATCGCGGTGCAGCCCAACAGCGTTCATAAAAATAAACGGAACATCAGTTTCCATTAACGGATAATTGTAACCGCCGGGCGCTTTGCCAATACGCGATTCAAGGTCGAGACGCTGCATGTGTTGCATGGTTGTAATGCACTCTGCAAAATACGGGTCGATTGTATTAAAACATGCTATTGTTTTTTGCGCAAGTTCAACGCCAGTCGTAAATGGCTTGAGTGGTGTTTTTCCGTCAACATCTATTTCTTTATCCCACGGCCTGTAAGAGTTTAGTGCTAACGTATTTTTACGTACTTCTTCGTTTTGTTTTACGAGTGGCACAATGTGTTTTTCAATAGCATCCTGAAAATTATAACAATCCTGTACGCTGTAATCAAACCGGCCAAGTTCATCGTGTTTAAAATCGCGGTAGTTTGTATAACCGGTGTTTATTGCAATTTGATGGCGCAAAGCAATGAGTTCGGTATACAAATTATTCAAAGTGTTTTCATCTTGGCTGCGGCGCTCTTGAATTTGATGATATATTTTTTCCCGTAAAGCGCGGTCGTTGTTTTTAAAAAATGTAGCAGCTTTTTGTAAGGTCATTTCTTCACCATTATGAGTGATGGTTTGTGCGGCTGAAATATTTCCGAATTCCTGTTCTTTCTGGCGCAACTCAGTAATTAATGGGATGTTTTCCTCTCGGTATAATTCGATGCTCTTTTTTACGCCACGCACATATACGAAATAGGTTTCATTTTCGAGTTCATCAACAAACTTACATTCAATTAGTTTTTTATTAAGGTCGTTGCTATACGGCGAGATAAAAGGTTCTATTTCAGTAACAAAAAAATTAAATTCTTTTTGCAGGATGTCGTCCTGTGTATTGCAGGTCATTTTAATATAGCGCCATGCACCATCTTCGCTTACTACGGCTTCCAGTTCGCTGTAATCTTTCATCCACTGTTTTAAATCAGAACCCGAATTAAGAGTTCTGTTTTTCAGCTCGTCAAATAAGGGCATTAAATTATTCCAAGTGGTAATTTTAAAATCAGGTGATAAGTAATTACGTTGCATAAATTAGTTTTATCGATTAAAGTAAAGGTTTAATATAACAATGCGTATTTCCTGAAAAGTTTAAGCCCGTGAGTTCTAAAACAAAACCTAAAATAAAAAGCCCCGATAATTACCGGAGCTTTCAATTTTATAATAAGTGGTATTAAGCTACGCCGGTTTTTCTTACGCCGGTGGTTTTTTTAACTCCGGTACTTGTTTTTGTTTTTGCGGTATCTTTTGTTGCCGTTTTTTTAACTGCTGCTTTTTTATCAGTACTTAATTTGGTTTTTTTCTCAGCACCATCTTCATTTTTTTCTGCTTCTTTTTCTTTTAAGTTTCCTGTAGTTTGAAGGCTATTGTACCAGGCAAACAATTTACGCATGTTACTAGTGTAAACCCTTTCTTTATCATAATCGGGTAAAACAGAATCAAAATAAGCGATAACTGCTTTATCATCGGCTTTAGCATCAATTGAAACGCCTCCATTTTCTTTATCAAAAATGGCTTTCATAATTTCGCTAACAGGTTTGTCCTCGCCGGTTGTAAACATACTTATATCTTCCAAAGATGAAACTTTAGCGGTAGAACTAATTGATGTGCGTTTTTTATCCGAAAGGCTTTCTACAATAATTCCGTTTTTTGATTGAGCCACCACTTTATATAAACCCGGTTGGCCACTAATTGAAATGATACCTGTTAAATCGATCATATTGTTTTTTATTACTGATTAAGAAACAAAAATAATCTTTTTTTAATATTTAATTCATAAAATTTATTTCTTTGATTTTATAAACAGCTTGTTAAAGGTATTTAACAAAAAGAAAACGGAGTAGCTCGTGCAAGTGTATACACAATAAAAAACGGCACGAAACGCACGAATATCTAATTTTAACGAAACAAAATTCTCCCTTAACAAAAAAATAAAAACATCACACAATTATTTTTCATTATTTTTTATTTTTTCAAAAATCCTTTTATACCAATGCATTTGAAGCGACTACATACGACAGCTTATTTTTTCATTGTTAAAAACAAAAGTCGAATGTTGATTTCATTTTGTCTAAAACAGTTCAATTTTTTCCAGATTTGTAAAACCAATTGATGCGAAAAATTTTCCGAAAATTCACTTAAATATTTTACATATACTATGAACGAACCAATATTAGCAGATAACAAAGACCGGTTTGTGATTTTCCCAATCAAACACAACGATATTTGGGAATACTACAAAAAATCGGAAGCAAGTTTTTGGACCGCCGAAGAAATTGACTTATCCAACGATATGAATGATTGGAACAATAAGTTAAATGATAACGAACGTCATTTTGTAAAACATGTTTTAGCTTTTTTTGCTGCGAGTGATGGTATTGTAAATGAAAATTTAGCAATTAATTTTCTTAATGAAGTACAGTATCCGGAAGCACGTTTCTTTTACGGCTTTCAGGTGATGATGGAAATTATCCATTCAGAAACTTATTCTTTATTAATAGATACATATATTAAAGATCCTGTTGAAAAAGACAGATTATTACATGCGGTGGAAACCGTTCCCTGCGTTGGTAAAAAAGCTCAGTGGGCATTAACCTGGATAAATAACGGAACTTTTGCCGAGCGTTTAATTGCGTTTGCAGCAGTAGAAGGTATTTTCTTTTCAGGTTCTTTTTGTTCGATATTTTGGTTAAAAAAGCGTGGTTTAATGCCGGGCTTAAGTTTTAGCAACGAATTAATTTCACGCGATGAAGGCCTACACTGCGATTTTGCATGCATGCTTTACTCCGATCATATTAAAAATAAACTACCCGCCCAAAAAGTTACCGAAATTATTACAGACGCTGTAGGAATTGAAAAAGAATTTGTGTCGGACGCTATTCCTGTGCGTTTAATAGGGATGAACGCCGATTTAATGTGCCAATACATCGAATTTTGCGCCGACCGTTTATTACTTGCCCTTGGATGTGATAAATTTTATAACGCAACCAATCCATTTGATTTTATGGAAATGATTTCGTTGCAGGGCAAAACTAATTTCTTCGAAAAACGCGTTGCCGAATATCAAAAATCGGGTGTGATGAACAACAAAGAAGAAAATAACGTTTTTAATTTAGACGAAGACTTTTAACCCGGGCTTTCGTCGGAAAAAATTCCGGATTCGTATCTCGCTGATAATCATTTAACAAGAAGCAAATCTTGTGCGGGAATACTAACCTCTGGAAATACCGGCAAAAATGTTAAATTTTAAACCACCGCTGCGAAGGCCTATTTAACAGGAAAAAATTAATTAACCGGCACATTGTTCATATCAACTTGTACCGATACAAAAAATAAAATATTATAGTTATAACTTGTTGTAACCAAAGCACACTCAAAAACTAAATTAAAACCCTTAAACCCCACTGGCAATGTTTGTAATAAAAAGAGACGGCACTCAGGAGACTGTGAAATTTGATAAAATCACAGCACGTGTACAAAAACTCAGCTACGGCCTCGATCCGAGCTTTGTTGATCCTATTCAGGTAGCAAAAAAAGTAATTGATGGTGAGTATGATGGCGTTAGCACAGTTGACCTCGATAATTTAGCTGCCGAAACTGCTGCTTCTCTTACTACTAAACATCCCGATTACGCGCAATTGGCGTCG
>JAYTBK010000409.1:0-3017 GCA_043737035.1 Bacteroidota bacterium
ATTACTTTTTGGTGTGGATATCCAATCGCGCAACCTATCGGGATTTGGGTGATAAAAATCAGTGATAATCGAATAAATTTTCCAGCAATCGGCTTTCTCTTTATCTATAGGCGCATCAATAATAATACGAATAGCGAACAGATCATAAATTTCATCAAATGGTACGCCTTTATTTTTTATTTTGTTGTAAATGGAGTAAATGGATTTTGGCCTACCATAAATTTTAAATGTAAAACCTTGTTCAAGCAAAATATCATTAAGCGGATCAATAAAGTTTTTAATAAATTTTTTTCTTGCTCCTTCAGTTTCAGCTAATTTTTTTATAATGTCATTGTACCAATCTTCGTTGGTATATTTCAACCCTAAATCTTCCAGTTCGGATTTTATAGCGTTTAAGCCTAAGCGGTGCGCGAGTGGCGCGTACAGATATAAAGTTTCGCCGGCAATTTTCATCTGCTTATCACGTTTCATATGATCAAGCGTGCGCATATTATGCAACCTATCGGCAAGTTTTATTAAAATTACTCTTACATCTTCGGAAAGCGTAAGCAACATTTTCCTGAAATTTTCAGCTTGTATTGAAGATGTTTGATCAAACACACCTGAAATTTTTGTAAGCCCGTCGATAATTTGAGAAACTTTCTCGCCAAACATTCCTTTTACATCTTCAACAGTCATTTCGGTATCTTCAACCGTATCGTGCAATAGCGCGCATACGATGGAAGTAGTACCCAAACCAATTTCTTCGGCGCAAATTTGTGCAACAGCAATTGGATGGTAAATATAAGGTTCGCCCGATTTACGACGCATCTCCTTGTGCGCTTCAACAGCAACTTCAAACGCTTTACGAATTATTTCTTTGTCACCGTTCTCTAACCTACGTTTACATGCTTTAATTAAATTTTTGTAACGGTTTAAAATTTCTATTTTTTCTGCTTCTAAATCAATTTTCATAAGAACTATTTCGTTGTATGAAGGTAATTTTTTTTATCAAATCTATCAAACCTATTATGCAACATTGTACATTTACATCGATGAAATTTTTGCAGTACACCTATTATTTTTTCAGATCGCTTTACTATCGTGGAGGCGTAAATACGTTTAAACTTCTTACTTATGAGAAAAAATTTGAAAGGCAACTGGGCATTAGCACGCATAGCATTGTTAACCTCAATAACCTAACTTTAGCTGGTGAATATTCAGACCAAAACCACCATTACCAAGGTGCGAGCTATTTTGTGTTATTCTCGATATTTAAAAAGTTACCTCCGCACATTTTACATTTGCCTTTTGTTGATTACGGCTGTGGCAAAGGGCGCGCGGTATTTGTTGCGGAACAATGCGGGTTTACTAATTTAACGGGAATAGATATTGCGCTTGAACTTGTTGAAGAAGCGAATAAAAATAAGGCGTTGTACCGGAAATTAAATTCTACAAGTATTATTAATTTTAAATTTTGTGATGCACTAAATTATAAGATAGAGCCGAATGCTTCTGTATTTTATTTTTTTAATCCTTTTGGAAAAGAGATATTAAAAACAGTCTTACAACATATAAAAGAAAGCGTGAAGGAAAACAACCGGGAAATGTATTGTATTTACCTTAACCCAAAATTTGGTGAGGTTTTTATAGAATTAGGTTTTGATGCTTTTTACACGAAAAAAAACAAACGCTACGTTGAAGGAATAATTTATAGTCTGGCGAAATAATGGTTCGATATAAAATTTATTTTTCCAATATCTGTTTTATATTGGGTTTAAAATACAAAGTACTTTTTAAAACTTTTCCATCGTCTCTATACAACGGATTACCATTTTCATCGAGTTTACTCATATTGCTACGCTGTATCTCATCAAAAACTTCTTCAATTTTATGCTGTAAACCATGTTTTAAAACTGTACCAAATAATATATACAACTGATCGCCCAGCGCATCCGCAATTTCAACTAAATCACCGTTTTTGCAAGCATCAAGGTATTCTTCGTTCTCCTCTTTTATAAGGTTAAAACGTAATGTGTAATCTTTTTCCTCAATTAACTTTGGAGCGGTAGCGTTGCCAATTTTAAAAGTTTCATGAAAATGATGAACATGCATAATCTTGCTTAAAAGAGAATTTTTTTCTTCCATTACTTTTTAACTTTTTTTATTTTATACTCTTCATTCAAACCTTTCAATATATCTGGCGTAATATCCAATTTTGGGTTGGTAAGCAAAATTGTAGGCATTAAATCGGAATAAGATAAAATGTAATCAAATTTTCCGTTGTTATAGCGTAATAAATATTCTTTTACATTTTTATTAAGCTCCATATTTTTTTCCTCCAACTCAACGCCTAAATTTTGCATTTGCATTTCTTTATTTGCAATATCTTGCTGCTGACGTTTTAAACTTTCTTCAGTTTTCATTAACTCCGCCTGAGGAGCAATGCCGGCCTGAGCTGATTGTTGAAACGCCTGATAATCGTTCTGGAATTTAATTGTCATACTTTCCATTTGCGCTTCGAGGCTCGATTTTTTAGATCTTAATATTTTAGTGAAATCCGCTATATACGCATAATGTTCATTTATGGTGTCAGTGTTAATATACGCGATTTTAGCATCGCCCAAACTTGTTGAATTCGATACAATGTTAGGCTTCACATCGCTTTTTAACGCACTGTTATTTTCATCTGGTTGTGCGGAAGATTTTAAACTATGTACCTGATAAAACAAAATAGCCACAGCAATAGCCAGAACACCATTGATAACAAAAGAAAGGTTTTTCATTGAACGAATTTTTATCTGCAAATATAAAAAGCCTTTGTTTTATTTAATTGAATTGTTATAAACAAACTCAAACTGGATAAAAACAATTTTACGAAACAACTTTTTTTATTGTGCCAAAAATTATTTTAAGATCAGTAAAAAAGTTTTTCTGCCGAATGTATTTTAAATTTAAATCCAATTTTCGTTGCATGATTTCGGTAGTATAAAGTTGTTCCGCATCTGCAGCATGCGCTAAAATTTCGTTTTCGTTTA
>JAYTBK010000410.1:0-7500 GCA_043737035.1 Bacteroidota bacterium
CAATGTTAAAATTAAATGGCCCGGTGCTCAACATATAACGTCTATCGCCCGGAGTACTATTTACACTTGTCTCTGTCCAATTTGCGGCACCACACACCGAATTTGTAAAAGTGTTTCCTGGATAAACATATTGAGTAGATACAGAGCCTCCATAACCATTGCCGCCACAGCTAATTGGAGTGTTATCGCGCCATGTGCCGGTCATGTAATTATAATATTCATTTGAATTTTTCGGATCAGTTTGTTGTTGGGGTACACCAGGAAAAGAATTGCTAAAATAATGGAACCGTGTCATTAACATTTGTTCGCAGGGTTCATCAACCGCACCATTTTTATTGTTATCAATACCATCCGTTGTGTTTACCGGACCTTTTAAAATGTGGTAACCGGCAGCGGGTAAGTTTGACGCATATCCTCCTTCATCATAGGCATCGCCGTTGTAACCATATCCGAAGTTGTTATTCACATCGCAACCAATATAGTCATCGGCGTAATAACCCAAATCAACATCGCTCCAAAGAGTGAAATAGGAGTTATGGTAAGCAGAATTGCTTCGGTTTATAATTTTATAATTATAAAACGTGGCGTTTGAGAGAAAGGCATATTGACTCGCTGTGGCACTGTTACCATAAGCGTATACTGTTGCGTGAATTTCAAACTTTAAAGGTGACCCCTCGGAATTACTGTGATATAAATTATCGTTAAATATAAAATACAAAGTTTGATCGCCTTTAATAATAGGATAATCACCGCCTACCATTGAATCGTAAACATGGTTATGATTTACATCCACAAAAGGTGCTAAGCTTTTTGATTGAGTCCCGGTTCCTTGCGCCGGCCAAGAAAGCAAATCAGGCAACGGAGTGTAGTTTCCATTCTGCACATTTCCATTACTAAAATTTTGAATAAATGCATTGATATCGGTTTGATTCAGTTTCCAAATTTTATCGAACTGCCATGATGTATTTGAAGTTATTGCAGCATTTGTGGTATCCAGCGGCCCGGGGCCAAAAATCGTTACCAGCTTGTCGGTAAGTTTGTGCGGCAACATGTAATACATTTGCATTATCGTATGCGCCAAACCATAAACCGCAAGCAAAATCCGAATGCAGACCAGTTCCTATGGGGACTTCATTAGAGGGCGCATGTATGGACTCATTATAATGTATGGTTTCCGAATTTGAAACGCCTGCTTTTACGTTGTTTATGTCAAGATATTTAAAGCTGTTTTGAGCGTTAAATAAATTAAAGGAAAATAAAATACAAAGAAATAGAATTGATTTCATAGCCGTAAAATTTAATTAGTTAATATAAAATTACTGGGTATGTCTTCATAAAAAAGCCCCAACTAACAAATGATTAGTTCGGGCTAATAAGTGAAACAAATAAAACTACAGTTGTTTATTCTTCCTGCACATCGTGCACGGTTTTTACGCCAAATGCTTTTCGTTCTTCTGTTTTACGAAATGTTTTATTAATGTAGTATAAGTTTTTTTCATCCCACCCTACTCTTTTAATCATATCAATTAATTCGTTTACGCTTCGTTCCGACTGTTGTTGCTCTATTACGAAGGCTTCCAAAAATTTAAAAGTGGCAAAATCATTTTCTTCGTAAGTTAATTTTGCCAGTTGGTTTATGGCTATTGTAACTTCATGTTCAAGATCAAAAACGTATTGAAAAACCTCTAAAAGTGTTTTCAATTTTACAGCGGAATCTTTTAAGCTTTCAATATGTGCGCCGCCACCATACGTATTAAGGTATTTGTACATTTCTAACATGTGGCTGCGTTCGTCATCGCTTGCATTATAAAAATAGGCCGCAATTCCATCAAGGCTCCGTTCTTCACACCATGTGGCAAGGGTTAAATAGGCATCTGAAGCGAAGGCTTCTTTTTGGATTTGGGCGTTAAGCGCCAATATGATTTTTTGAGATAACATAGATTGATTTATTAATGTAAAATATAGTTTGGTAAATTTATGGAATATATTTAAATCAACGTCTTTCTATTAAGCGAACGAATTCCTAAATTATTTCTCAAAAATTTATAGCTATGAAAGATTTAAAAATGTATTTATCAGGACTACTTTTTTTTCTACTCATTGTAAAGGCTAATGGTCAAAGCCTTACCGTTTTCGGAAAAATAACATTGGATAGCACCGATCAACCTGTAAAACATGTCATCATTCAGGTTAAAAATATTGCATTTAGGACTTATAGTGATACAGAAGGGAATTATTCGATAACAATCCCTTATAAAAAACACGTTTCGATCGTTTATAAAGTTTTGAGTTTTAAAACGAAGGTTAAAGAATTTTACCCTTCGCCGGATATTGACTCGATTAAAGTGAATATAAATATGGTTTCGATAGCCAATGATATTTCTATCGTATCTGTTTTCGCTACTCGGAAGCCCGATACACTGTTAGGTTCGCCAGACTACAGCATTTATGATTTTGATTTTTTTGAGGACAAATTTATCTTATTAACGGCGGCTCGCTCATTAAAAAACGCGAACTTAAAATTAACGGATGCCTTTGGTAAAATAATTACAAGCTTTAAAGTGCCCGAAGATGGCGGCGAAGCAAAGGAATTTTATCACGATTATATGGGCTACACCAATTTAATTTGCACCAACTTTATTTACCGTATTAATATGTACCATGATCGGTTTGTGCTTATTCCGTTATCGGCCGCCGATGTTAATACATACATTAAACCAATTGTTGATACCATTAACGGCAAAATAATTTATACCGATTACTGGAAAGATTACCCCATGTTTAGCTATTATAGTTTTAACGAAAAAGACAGTGTAAGAAAACCACTGTACATAGTAGAAAATACCGATTTGATGCACGCGTATAATTTTGAATACTATTCCATGAAACCTCGGGCAAGACTCGATGCACGGAGGCTCGCCATGGATATGAATGTTGATAAACATATTGTTGCAGCGCTCATGAGCGGATTTACTCAGAGCATGTTCTATGAGCCTTTATACGCACCGTTGTATGTGATAAAAGATACGATCTGTATTTTTGATCACTATAAAGATCGATTGTACCATTTTAATAAGGAAGGATTTAAAACAGATTCGTTCGCAATAAAGTACAATCATCCGAAAAACTGGAAGGAATGGAAAAACAAAATGTTGAAAGATGAGATAGAAAACAAGGTTTACGCCGTTTACGAAAAAAACGGGCATAAATACATTAAGGAAATAAGTTTACGTACCGGGCGTGAAATGGGGAAATATAATTTACAGTTTCATAGCGCGGATAAAATAAAAATACAGGATGGCTACGCGTACTATATTTATCGGCCTTTTGAAAGCACACAACAAAAGTTTTTTTACCGCGAGCTTATATCTTTACAAAAAACGACTGAGTAATTTTTATAACCAGTTTTTCTTTGCAATTTCGTTGCAATTATATTTTAGTAAATGAATAATTTAAAAATACCCGCCCTTACGCTTTGCCTAAGCCTAATTTCTGCAATTCTGCAAACACTGCTTGTAGCATTTATTTCGTTTAAACTCATTGCGTACACAAACCTAGCGTTTATTTTACTGTATTTTTTTGTAGCTTTTATCGTTAGCTTTTTTATCATTTACATTCTTTATAATAGCATTTTATTCAGCAAAATTGATAAGCTTTACTTTAGGGTGAAGGCTTTGCAACCCAAAGAAATCCCAAATACCGAATTTCAACTCGAAGAGGTAGACCCGATTGAACGTTTAGAAGATGAAATTATAAAATTGGCAGAAGAACGTAATAAAGAAGTACAACAACACCTTAACCTTGATAGTTACCGCAAAGAATTTTTAGGCAATGTATCGCACGAATTAAAAACTCCGATATTTAATATACAAGGTTATGTTTCAACATTGATTGACGGAGGAATTGACGATCCTTTAATTAATTTAGAATATTTAAAGAGAGCCGACAAAAGTATTGATCGGATGATCCAAATTATTGACGATCTGGAAACAATTTCTCAACTAGAAATAGGAAACCTAGAGCTCGAACCTGAAAAATATAACATTGCCAATCAAATAAAAGAAATACTTGAAGCTTTAGAATTTCAGGCAAGTAAAAATGAAATTAAACTTCAGCTCCCAAAAAAATATGATAAGCCTACCATGGTTTTCGCTGATAAGTTCAGGATACGACAGGTAATTGTAAACTTAATTACTAACAGTATTAAATATGGTAAACAAAACGGTAAAACCGCCATCGCAATTAGTTTGTTCGACGATCAGGTTATTGTTGAAATAAAAGACAACGGTATAGGCATTGAAGAAAAACATTTATCGCGTTTATTTGAACGTTTTTATCGTGTAGATAAAGGCAGAAGCCGCGAACAAGGTGGCACCGGGTTAGGCCTTGCAATTGTAAAACATATTATTGAGGCCCATAACCAAACCATTGATGTTACCAGTGCAGTTGATGTTGGTACTACCATTACTTTTACGCTAAAAGGCGGCGATTAAAAAAATTTAGTAAATTCTTTCCTCAAATGAACTGCAATACAACAAATATTTCGGTCGCGCTGCTTGCGTTCATTACCAAATGGTAAGGACTGTGAGTAGCTAAAAAGTTAATACATATTGTAACGATGTAGCACGTGGCGATTCTATTTTTAAAGGTCTTAAAGAATAAGCTGTATTAAAAAAGTTATTGCATACAAGTGATAGTTTTTGTTTCTTATCGATATTAAAACTTATGCGCGCATCAAATATTTGTATCCACGTATGGGTTTTCCAGTAGTTAACAGCTTTAATCTGATCGAAATACGGACTATCACTTGTCAGCAGTTCCACATCTGCAAAGGCTTTATCGATGTTATTCATTTTACTGTAACCGCGATAACTAAAGCCAAAACCCAATTTGTAAATTTTAAATTCAATATCGCCTTTTACCATATGTTTAAATCTGTACTTTAAAATATTATTGGTTGTATCCATACTCGACGATTTATAACTCAAATTTTGCCCAAAACCACCCAAAGACTTATCGCGCGCGTACACGCTATCAGGCGTTAAGGAAACCGGTTCAATATATGTGTAACCAAGAAGAGCTGTAACGCCAATTTTTTTTGTTTCATCAATTGTTGAGCCTGCAAGTGAAACATCTATGCCCCTAACACGCGAATCGCCCGTGTTTAAAAACTTAAATCCTATTAAACTCACATCAGGATCCCAAACTCCAAAAAGATATTCGATGGTGTTGTGGTACTTTTGATAAAATCCAGCAACATCCAAATAACCAGCAAACGAGCCAATTTTAAATCCTTGCTTCAATCCAATTTCAAAACTGTTACTTGTTTCAGGTTTCAAATCGGGGTTTGGAAACACACCAAAAATACCGGCTTTGGTGGCAATGTATCTTTCTGTAATAGTAGGATATCGGAAGCCCTGCCCATAAGAAGTTCTAACGTAAGTTCCTTTAATTACCTGTAAGCTTGCACCAGCCCTAAAAATGGGAGCTACTACACTTTGCTGAGTGTTCATTTTAAAGTACTCATACCTAAAACCACCGGATAGATTTAAAACACGCCATAATTTTTTATCGAGTTGTAAATAGCCCGACGCGTTAGAGATTTTATTATTTGGTGTGCCACTCGACGCGTATAGCGAGGCGTGCGATGTTGACCTATTGCCAACAATGCCGCCGGTAAAATTAAGATCAATGTTGCTAAATCTTCGCTGTAATTGGTACTCGCCATACAGCATGGTTCCACTGTTCGAAAGATTATTTGAAATTTGATTATCGGAGTTAAATAACCGCATTATAAGGCTATGACTAATTCCATTAGACACTGAAAATTTTATAAATGGATCAATATTAAATAAACGTTGTGTTTGCAAAAAAAGCGCTCCCGGATAGGCCTTGTATAATCCTAATGAATCGTTGAGCCAAGCAAAAACCATATTCGTTTTATTATACATGGCGTTTCCGTTTATACCATAACTTAAACCATGTATATTTTTTGATCGATAACGCATATTAAAATTAAACCGTGCTCGTTTTTTAAGCATGTCGTCGTTTGTAAAAACAGGAATGGTATCTGCAATTTTTAAAGCAAGTTTAATATCGGGCGGTACGTAAGCACCTTTTGGCGCCGGACCAATATAGCCCTGATCAACGTTAACATTTCCTCCAATGGTAAAATCAAAATTCGATTTGATGATCTGCGAGTGTAAAAAATTTAAATTAGTAAACCCGGGCAGCGATTTATTATACCAACTTTGTGCCGGTGAAGCCGGTGAACTATAGTGCCCAACGGAGTAATTTATAACTGTTTTAGGTTTGGCACGCGGGTATGCAGAGCGCACATTAATAACGCCATTTAACGCTGAAGAACCGTAAAGTACCGAGGAAGCGCCTTTGATAATTTCTATCTGTTCAATATTTTCAACTGGTATATAACTCCACTCGGGCCGGCCGGCGTCGCCACTTAGCAACGGAATACCATCAACAACTATCGCCACCCTGCTTCCTACTCCAAATGTAAATCCGCTACCACCACGTATTTGCGGATCATTATCAATTACACTTAAGCCCGGAACCTGTTCGAGGGCAGTTTCCACGCTTGTTGTATTTTTGTTATTGATAAGTCCCGGCATTAACACTTCCATAGAGACGGTAAGTTCTTCCAATTTCTGATCAAATTTTCCGGATGACACTACAACCGTTTCTAATAAAGTTGCAACTGATTTTAATCTAAAATTTTTATCAGTAACTATATTCGCAAAAATATGCACGTTAAATGTATCACTTTCCAAACCAACGTAACCGCAAACTATTTGATGATAACCCGTATCGAGTTCAAAATAATATTTCCCATCAACATCAGTTGCTACGCCACGCGACATATCTTTTGCCAGTTGGATGGTTGCGCCCGGTATGGCTTCGTTGGTTTTTCCGTCGGTTACCATTCCCTTTAAAATACCTTGTTTGGTTTGAGAAAAACCCGTGGCACAAAAAAACAACAATACACTAAAAAGCCCAAAAAATAGCTTCATAAAGCAGAGTAAAATTAAAAATTATGGGTGTCTTTAAAAAAATTAGTCGAGTATAAACCTGCCGTACTTTTGCAAGTCACCGGCCGAAATTTTATAAATGTACATTCCGGCGCACAGTTCAGAAGGTATTTGAATTTTATTGTTATAGCTGCCTTCTGCTGATCTACTAAATATTTTTTTACCGTTTAAGTCAAAAATTTCCACGTTCACTTGGTTTACAATATGTTCAGTCAAATCAACGCTAAGAAAACGACTATGATAAAAAACTTTCAATTCACCACTACCATGTTCATTAATCCCGTTAGGCGGTGTTACTGTGGCATTATATATAGCTTCCAAATCGTCAAGAAATAAGATACTGCCTGTCCCCGTGCCCGAAGGCGCTACAGTTAACTGATTATTTGATGACGTTACGTTTAACATGATTGACGATGGAGTTAACGTACTTGTATAAACAAAGGGAACGGTAAAA
>JAYTBK010000411.1:0-7493 GCA_043737035.1 Bacteroidota bacterium
TAAAAATGCTTTGGTTGGGGAAAAACTAGCTAACCCAACTTTTATGATTGTTTTAAATACAATGGATGGCCTGCTTCAATCAGTTGAAGGCATCGAAAACGCATTATTTTATAAGAGAGAAAGCTGATTTCTTTTTTTTAAAAGAAATTCGAATTATCTTAAATTCGTTCGGACATAAAAAATATTTTTTTTGTATCTTTGCAATCTAATTTTTTAAGATGATTTCAGTTTCTAATGTTAGTCTACAATACGGCAAACGCATTTTATTTGACGAAGTAAATGTAAAATTTACGCCAGGTAATTGCTATGGCTTAATTGGTGCTAATGGCGCGGGTAAATCCACCTTTATGAAAATTCTTTCAGGCGAAATTGACCCGACTAAAGGCCAGGTGCATATTTTACCGGGAATGCGTATGAGTGTACTAAAACAAAATCATTTTGAATTTGATGAGTTTACAGTTTTGGATACTGTGATGATGGGAAACAAACGCCTATATGCGATTATGAAGGAAAAAGATGCCGTTTACGCGAAGCCCGATTTTAGTGAAGCTGATGGTATTAAAGCGGCTGAACTCGAAGCTGAATTTGGTGAAATGAACGGCTGGAACGCTGAGAGTGATGCAGCAACGTTATTAACCAATGTTGGAATTCCTGTAGAATCACATTATAAAATAATGAAAGATCTTACCGGAAAAGATAAGGTGCGAATCCTATTAACGCAAGCCATTTTTGGAAACCCGGATATTTTATTATTAGATGAACCAACCAATGATTTAGATGTGGAAACAATTTCCTGGCTCGAAAATTATTTAGCAGATTTTGAAAATACGGTAATTGTTATTAGTCACGATAGGCATTTTTTAGATGCGGTTTGCACACACACCTGCGATATTGATTATAGCAAATTAAAAACCTACACGGGCAATTACAGTTTCTGGTACCAGATGAGTCAATTGGCTTTAAAACAACGTAGCGACGCCAACAAAAAAACGGAAGACAAACGTTTGGAACTTCAGGAATTTGTTCGAAGGTTCAGTGCCAATGCAAGTAAATCGAGTCAGGCAACCTCGCGTAAAAAATTGTTAGATAAATTGGTAGTTGATGAAATTCCACCGAGCACCCGTAAATATCCCGGAATTATTTTTAAACAAGAACGTGAAGCCGGCGATCAGATTCTGCATATTGAAAATCTTTCGAAATCAAATGTTGATGGTGTGCTTTTTAAAAACGTAAGCATTAACGTTACCAAAGGGGATAAGATCGCTTTTATTGCAAAAAACCACTTAGCAATAACCGCTCTGTTCAATATTATTAATGAGGAAGATAAGGCCGATTCAGGAACCTATAAATTTGGAACTACCATTCACAAAGGATATCTGCCAAATGATAATGCCAAGTATTTTATTGGGGATATGAATTTAATGGATTGGTTGCGCCAATATTCTAGTAACAAAGATGAAAGTTACGTGCGTGGTTTCTTAGGTAAAATGTTATTTAGTGGAGAAGAAGTACTTAAAAAATGTTCGGTGTTATCGGGTGGAGAAAAAGTACGTTGCATGACAAGCCGCATGATGCAAGTAAACCCTAACATGTTGATTTTAGATGAACCCACAAACCATTTGGATTTGGAAAGTATTATCGCATATAACGACGCGTTGAAAGATTTTACCGGAAGTGTTTTATTAACGAGTCATGATCATGAACTTATGCAAACTGTTGCCAACCGAATTATTGAATTGACTCCAAGGGGCATTATTGATAAAAAAATGACCTATGACGAATATTTAGAAAACGATGGCGTGAAGGAACAGAGGTTAAAGTTGTATGGAACGTTAGTATAGTAAACTCAATCATTGCATTATCAAGATAGTTTACACGACTTAAGCTATGATTTATGTGGTGCTTTTCTATTATTAGGAACTTAAATATCTTACTTTTTTTCTGTAACTTTCATTTCGCAATTCGTTATAAAAAAATGAAATCCTTTATTTCAGCATGTTTCATTTTATTTTTTGGGTACGGAAGTTTTGCGCAATTAACCGAGCAGGAAAAAGGTTACTATGCAAACTTGGAAGACTCGCTTAAGAAACTTTCATTAAACGTATTTTACAGCAAAAAAGAAGAAGCGCGTTTTGCTGCAAATAAAAATTTTCTTGCGTTATGGACTTTCATTTTAAAAGATGAAAAATCAATATTATTTCCTTTCGATAGCTTAAAAAAAGACGTTTCGATACTATTAGCGCCAGATAAAAAATTTAGGATCATAACATGGGATATGCGCAAGGAAGATCAATCATACGCCTACTTCGGATACTTACAGGTGAACAATATTAAGACGATAAAAAAAGGTTGGTTTAAAAAACAAACGACAACGCAGTATGAATTTTTTTCTTTACTCGATAACTCGGCACTCGTAAAAACTCCCGAAAATTATGTTGCCGATCCAAGCAAATGGTTTGGAATGTTATATGTAGATATTGTAAAATCTGACGATGATTTTTATACGCTTATTGGTTGGGATGGAAATGATAAAATTGTTCAGCGAAAATTTATTGATGTTCTCACTTTTAAAAGCGATGGCACACCAATATTTGGGAAAGATGTTTTTAAAATTCCGGGTAAATTTGCAAAGCGTGTTATGTTCGAATACGCTGCCGAAGTTTCAATGTCGTTGCGATACAACGATAACCGAAAACAAATAATATTTAGTCATCTAGCGCCGAACACAACGGATGGAACACGCGTAGGACAATACCAGTATTACGGTCCCGACGGAAGTTATGATGCACTGTACATGAAAAATGGTAAATGGAATTACGAACCCGCAATTGATATTAGAAAAGACAAAGATAAAAACGATAACGTAAAAAAACCAGAGCCTGAAAAACAAACACCTGTTTATAAACCGAAGTAAATTAAGTGTTGAGTCGTAAACATCAAGCAGAGAATAAACCGGTCTTAATACTTTCTACTTAATACCTAAAGAAAAACAAAGATGAAAAATATTATACTGTTGATTTTGATATTTATTGGCATAAACACTAAAGCGCAGGATGACGATGAAAAAATATCTAAATTTTGTACCGAAATTGATAACAGACAAGCGTTAAAATTATACGATAAGGCAACCGATAAAAAACAATATAAAAAACCGGAACGCCTCGAATTTTTAAGAAAATGTATTGAACTTGAACCCGATTTTGCTGAAGCGAATTTATTTATGGGAAATGAATTAGTTGTGACGTGCAAACTTCAAAACAAACCCTTCACTCCCGCTCTTCCTTACTTTTACAAGGCTATAGGGATTTGCCCGCAAATACATTCAGAGCCTTACTATTACATTGGGTTTGATTACTATGAAGCTACAAAAAATGATTCGGCCATTAAATACCTTGAAAAATTTATAAAATTTAAAGATCAGGATGAAAAAAAGTTTGCTAAAGATTATGAAGCCGAAATTTATCAGGCCAAAGAAATGATCAAGTATGCGAAAAAAGAATCGGAATTGAAAAAGAAAATTGTACCCTTTGAACCTAAAGTTGTAAAAGGCGTATCCACCCCAACCGATGAATACCTTGCTTATATTTCGCCAGATGATAAATTGTGCTTCTTTACCCGAAAGGTTCCTGTAAAAAACATGAACCAAGTTTATGCTTCTGATAAAGAAAAGGAAGTATTTATGGTTGCACGCCGCGATAAAACAGAACAGTTTAACAGTGGAGAATTAATGTCGCCACCATTTAACATCACCGACGACAATCAGGGAAGTTGTACAATATCAATTGATAACAAACGCTTGTATTTTGCTATGACGCGGCAGGAAGGCGGTAACCAACCTAACTGCGATATTTATGTAAGTGAAAACAATAACGATGATTGGAGTGAAATTCATAAAATTGGGGCCAATGTAAATCATCCTGTTTATTGGGATTCGCAACCAAGTTTGAGTTCTGATGGTAATACTTTATATTTTTCGAGCGACAGGCCCGGTGGGTTTGGAGGCATCGATATTTATTTTACGAAGCGCAACCCGGAAACCGGTGTTTGGAACATACCACAAAATGCAGGTAAAAAAATTAATACCAATGGCGACGAAAAAACTCCATTTATACATTCTGATAGCGAAACCTTATATTTTAGCAGCGATGGCCATTTCGGTTTCGGGAAGTTTGATATATTTTATATTCGTAAAGACGATAAAGGTAATTGGAAAGAAGCGGAAAACATTGGCTACCCTATAAATACAGAAGCAGATGATGCGGGTTTTTTTGTAAGTAGCGACAGTAAAACAGGATATTTTTTTAGTTATGATGAAGGAAAAATGAGAGGAAAAGGCTTCGGAAAATATGATCTTTTTTCTTTCGAATTATACAAGGAAGCACGGCCGCAGGAAACTGCTTTTGGTAGCGGAGAAATTAAAGATAAAGAGGGTAATGTAATTGAAGGCGCTCGTGTTGATATTGTAAATACCGTTACTAAAGAGAAAACGATTGCGGTGGTTGATTCGTCGACCGGAAAATTTATGTATGCTATCAATTTAAAAAATAACGATGATCTTTTAATAACCGTAAAAAAAAATGATTACGCCTTTAGCTCAAAAATTGTGAGTATAAAAGGCGTGAGCTTTGCTGCTCCACCAAAAGCCGTTAAACTTGAAATGAACGAAGCAAAACCGGGAAGCTCATTTGTGATAAATAATTTATATTATGCAACCAATTCGGCCGACCTTAAACCGGAATCGTATATTGTGTTAGAAGCTTTTGCTGGTTACTTAAAAGAAAATACATCTGTTACAATTGAGATACAAGGCCACACAGATAACGTTGGCGGAGCACAGGCGAATGAAGCCCTTTCGGCTAACCGGGCATACACTGTAAAAGCATTTTTAGAAGAAAAAGGCATTGATGGTAAACGGATAACCGCTAAAGGTTATGGCGCCAATAAACCCCTTGCCGACAATACAACCGAAGAAGGAAAAGCAAAAAACCGTAGAACTGAATTTTTAATAACCGGCAAATAATATTATATTTAGTAAAAAAGAAATATGAAAATTTATTTAAAAAATATTCTAATTTTTTTATTTGCAGTATGTATTCAAAAAAATTACGCGCAGGAAATAAAAGAAGAGAAAAAAGTTGAGAGAGTAAGAAGTTTTGATAAAAATATAAACGTCATTGCATTGGGCGTAGATGCTGGTGTTTATGTGTATAGGTCAGTGTATAAAACTAATAATACAAAAGATACAAGCGGCGCGTTAAATCGTACGTTTAGCTTGCAATACGAGCGCGGAATTTTAAAATGGCTCGGTGTTGGTGCTAAATTTGGATATTCAAATTACTATTCCGAAGTAGACAGCGTGACCGGTACTAAACCAACTTTTCGGGCGTTCGATGTTTCCCTTTTGGTAAACGCCCATTTTATTAGGGCAAAGTACGTTGATATGTTTGGCGGATTTAATATTGGTTATTCTAATCTTACATATAACGCCCGCGATCAATACGTATCGGGTGCGCAAGGCGGCGGCGTTGTATTCGATCTGCATATTCAACCACGTTTTTATTTTGGTAAATATGTTGGTGTATTTTTAAACCTTGCCTACATTCATTACAGCTACCCGAGTATCGATTTTCAAAATACGTATACTCGCCAAAGCGATGCACTCGACTTGCGTGGCGGTGGCGTTAATTTAGGAATTGGAATTCAGGGACGGTTTTAACGAAAGACACATGTTTCAGCGCAGGCTTATTACCCTTTCAAAAAACTTAATATTTTTTCAACGCTTTGTTTAGCGTCGCCATATAACATTTCCGAATTTTGCTTATAGAATAAAGGGTTGTCTTCGCCGGAATAACCTGCCGACATGGATCGCTTCATAATAATTACTTTCTCGGCTTTCCATGCTTCAATTACCGGCATACCATAAATAGAACTGGCAGGATCATCCTGAGCGCTTGGATTTACAACATCGTTTGCGCCAATTACCATTACCACATCCGTATTTGGCATATCATCATTAATCTCATCCATTTCCATTACAATATCATACGGTACGTTTGCTTCTGCCAATAAAACATTCATATGTCCCGGCAAACGGCCAGCCACCGGATGTATTGCGAACCTTACTTTTTTTCCTGATTTTTGTAGAGTCTGCACCATATCGTAAATAGGATATTGTGCTTTTGCAACCGCCATTCCGTAACCCGGTACAATAACAATTGATTTTGCTTCTTTCAATAATGCTGCAACTTCTTCGTGGTTTAATGCCGTTACTTCGCCTTCAATTGCTTTGGTTTCGCCTTTGGCAGGCGCATTTCCAAAGCCCCCTAAAATTACGGAGAAGAACGAACGGTTCATGGCATGGCACATGTGTATGGAAAGAATTGCCCCTGAACTTCCTACTAGAGCTCCTGTTACAATTAATAAATCATTGCCCAACATAAAACCCGCCGCCGAGGCCGCCCAACCCGAATATGAATTTAGCATGGAAACTACTACAGGCATATCGCCGCCACCAATTGCCATTACTAACATTACACCAATAAAACAAGCGATAGCCGTCATAGTAATTAAATACATCATTCCGCTTGTGCCTTCTTGTTGAGCATACAAAACGCCTAACACAATACACGCCACTAATGCAATAATGTTAACCGCGTGCTTTCCCGGATAAAGTAAAGCTTTACTACCAATTTTACCTTCCAATTTTCCCCAAGCAACAATAGAGCCTGTAAATGTAATGGCGCCAATAAAAACACCAATAAATACTTCCCATAAATGAATGCTGTGCGCGGCACCGGTTAGTTTGTGCGTATGAGGATCTAGGTACGAGCCAAAGCCAACTAATACCGCCGCCAAACCTACAAAACTATGGAGTATGGCTACAAGCTGAGGCATTGCGGTCATTTCTACTTTCCGCGCAAGCATTAAACCAATTACGGATGCGATAGCTATAGCAATAATAACATAAACCTGACCCGCAACACCTTCTCCCAAAACTGTGGCAAGTACAGCAATGATCATCCCTGCAATGCCGTACATAACGCCGCGCTTTGCGGATTCTTGCGAGGATAAACCTCCTAAACTTAAAATGAACAGGATACTTGCAAACAGGTACGCTGCGGTTTGTATTTCTTTTGCGATAAACATAATTTTTTTATTTTTTAATTCTGCCCGATTTTATTAACGTGATTTATTTCTAAAACTTCGGCGAACGTAAATTATTTTTTAAACATTTTAAGCATGCGGTGAGTTACAACAAAGCCTCCAACAATATTAATGCTGGCAACCAAAATTGCAACAAAAGCAAGTATTGTCATCGGATTTTTAATATCATCGGTTGTTTGTAATAAACCGCCAATAACAATTATTCCGCTAATGGCATTTGTAACCGCCATTAATGGTGTATGCAAAGAGTGCGATACATTGGATATAAGTTGCCAGCCAACAAATACTGCCAATACAAATACAGTGAAATGCTGTATAAATTCGGGAGG
>JAYTBK010000412.1:0-3008 GCA_043737035.1 Bacteroidota bacterium
TTTTTTTTGCCGCCTCTATAACGGTTTGCTCACTAATGTTGGTATTGTGGAGCGTTATATTATTTAAAACACTATCATTAAATAAAAAAACTTCCTGCAGTACAACGCCTACAAACTTCCTCAGATTATCGAGCTTATAATCATTTATGTTAATCCCATCAATTAAAAGAGAACCTTTGTTTATTTCGTAAAACCGACCGAGCAAATTTATGATGCTTGATTTGCCGGCACCTGTTGCGCCAATAATAGCAACTGTTTTACCTGCCGGGATTTTCAACGAAAGATCTTTAAGTACAAAGTGTTCGTCCTTGTATGCAAACCACACATTTTTAAACTCTATTTCGCCTTTAATGGGGCGGAGCGGCAACGTGCCTTCATCACTAATAATTTCAGTTGTATCTAAAACTTTAAACACCCGCTCAGACGCGACAACGCCCATTTGTAATGTGTTTAATCGATCGGCCAACATTCGGATAGGACGAAATACCATGTTTATCATCATAATGAAAAAAGTAATGTCACCTAGTTGTAAATTATACGTGTTTGCTTTTAAACCAGCAAACCACATGAACAGCGCCACGGATATAGAAGAAAGAATTTCTACAACCGGAAAGAAAACGGAATAATACCAAATTGAACGGATGTTTGCCACTTTATGTTTTTGATTGATGGTTTTAAATTTTTGGTACTCTGTTTCCTCGCGATTAAAAAGCTGAACCACACGCATTCCTGTAATGTGCTCATTGGTAAAAGCGTTTAACGATGCAACGGCGTTACGGACTTCAGTAAATGTTTTTTTAACTCCATTCTTAAAAATATTTGTTGCAATTAATAAAATCGGTATTGTGCTTAACGTTACCAAAGCCATTGCCCAATTCATATACAGCATCGTTGAAACAAAAATAACAATGGTGAGAATATCCCCACAAATTACAATGAAGCCTTGCGAAAACACATCGCTCAAACTTTCTATATCCGATACTGCCCGCGTAACCAAAGTGCCTACTGGAGTATTATCAAAAAAAGTATTTTTTAATTTTAAAATGTGCCGGTAAACTTGCAAACGAAGATCTTTTACAATATTTTGCCCTAATAAATTTGTGATATAAATATTTGTGAACTGCAAAAAAGCCTCTAGCAATAAGACTCCTAAAAGCAAAAGTCCCATCACATTTATATAATTTATTTTTTGAGATGAATTAAGTAAGTCCGAACCGGAGCTACTGTTTTTTCCGATTGTGTTTAAAGTTTGATTAATGATCAACGGCCTTACAATGGCCAGCGATGCTATGGTAAGTGTTAATAAAACAGCTACAGTAAATAATTTCTTGTAGGGTGTACTATAGGAAAGTATGCGCCTTAGCAATACAAAATTTAATTTATTCGACTTACTCTCCATTAAAAAATGTTTTGGGGTATTGAACATCAACTAGGTAAAGCGCGTGGGCAGGAACCGACATGCCGGCGGACGAACGATCTTGCATTTCCACTATTGCTTTAAAATTTTGAAGTGATATTTTTTTTCGGCCAACGTCGAGCAGTGTACCCACAATTGCCCTAACCATGTTACGCAAAAATCGATTGGCTGTAATGGTAAACATATATTGCACTTCATTTATTTTAATCCAACGTGCCTCAATAACCGTACACATATTGGTTTTATTTTGTGTATTGAGTTTGCTGAAACTCGTAAAATCCCATACGGTTAGAAAATGAGCGGCAGCTTCATTCATCAAATCCATATCGAGTTCACCAAAAACATATAAGGAAGCATTTACAAGAAACGGATTTTTCTGGCGGTGAATATAATATTCGTAAGTTCGGTGCGTAGCATCAAATCGAGCGCTTGCATTTTCGTTAACGGGAAATAAATTTATTATGGCAATATCGAGTGGCAAAATTTTATTTAATTTGTAAACAAGGTTATTTTGTGCCTGATGTAAATCACTTTTTGAACCGTCGAAATGCGCATAATATTTTTTTGCATGCACTCCAGTATCCGTTCGTCCGCAACCTACAACTTCAGTATCCGATCCTAATAAAATGGAGAGTTTTGTATTAATTACTTCCTGAATGGTATTTGCTGTGTTCTTTTGCGACTGCCAGCCATTATAATTGCTTCCATTATACAAAAGTTTAATAAAATACCGTGGCATCGCGCAAAGATAGCATTTGAAAAGCACCTTTCAAATTATGACAAATTTTTAAAACAACTTGCTCGCAAATTATTTGTCTTTCACCAATTCGAGGTTTTGGATATTTACATCCATTTTTACAATCCCAAAAGTAATCTTTACTTTTTCATCTTTTATAGACTCCACTACTCCTGCTTGTGTGCTATTTAAAATTTTTACTTTGCTTCCAACTTTCAATAGCGGCTTAAGTCTGGCAATTTTAGAAGCCGTAAACGAATCGAGCTTCCCTTGTTTCTGCAAATCCTTCCGTTTTTTAGTTTCTGCCGTAATTCCATCAATAAACCGCTTAATGACAATTTTTCGGTCTTCATTTTTATTCCACTCTTCCATCAGGCGCAAATAACGCTGCCCAAAATCAGCAACACGCGCTAATTCAATTTTGCGTTCCCGATCGTGTTCAATTTTATCTTTGTAATTTTCTGATAAAACTTCGTATTTTTCTTTCGCTATTTTTTTCAAAAAATCTTCATGTTCCGCTCTTCCAATCGCGTCATTTAAAATTGTTTTTTGATGTTGTACTTCCGCTAACAGTGAGTTAAGATCAATTTTTTCAATCGTTATTTTTTGTTTAGCCCGTTCAATCAACAGCAACGGAAAACCAACCCGTTCAGCAACTTCAAAAGTATAACTGCTTCCTGGTTCACCAACAGTAAGAATGTATTTTGGTTCAAAGGTTTCTAAATTAAATAACATACTTCCGTTAATTACTCCATGCAATTTATTAGCGAGTAATTTTACATTGCTGTAGTGTGTTGTAATTACACCCAATGTTCCGCTATCTACGAGATCTTCAAGCACTACTTCAGCAATTGC
>JAYTBK010000413.1:0-7476 GCA_043737035.1 Bacteroidota bacterium
AATACTAACCAGTGTGGATTGTAAAAAAGTGATTGATGATGTTTTGGCTGATCTTGAAATTCTCATCGTTACCTCCAATGCTTTGATTGAAGTAGGAGAAATGCCGACTCTTAATTTATATGAAACGGAAATGCGACAGTTGTTTCAAAATTTAATTACAAATGCTATTAAATTTCAAAGGCCTGACACGCAGCCCAGAATAAAAATTTCGTCTAAAAAAATAAAAGACATTTGGAACTTTACTATTAGCGATAATGGTATAGGAATCGAACCGGTTTATTTCGAAAAAATATTTGATATTTTTCAACGTTTACATACGAGTAAAGAATACGAAGGAAGCGGAATAGGATTGGCAAATTGTAAAAAAATAGTACAATTGCACCAAGGTGAAATTTGGCTCAAGTCTAAACCGGAAAATGGATCCACATTCTATTTTACAATTTCAAACTTAACTATATGAATACCAAATTAAATTGTATAATGCTTATTGATGATGATAGTGATGACAATTTTTTTCACGAGACAGCCATAATGGAAAATAATTTTCTAGGGGCAATAATTGTTCAGGATTCAGGTCTGAAAGCATTGGATTATATTAAATCAAAAACCTTACCCTGTAGCGACTTGATTTTTTTAGATATAAACATGCCGCGTATGAGTGGATGGGATTTTTTGAACGAATATAATTTGTTGAACAATGGAAATGAAAAAAAACCCATTATTATAATGCTGTCAACTTCATATAATAACGATGATATCGCTAAGGCTAACGAGAATGTTCTTGTAAGTGAATATATTACCAAACCTTTAACCAAAGAAATATTTGAAACCATTATTGTGAAATATTTTAAGTAATTCGTGCCGAGTAAAGATAAAAAAACGCTACAAAGTTTGAATGTTTCACATTAGAGTGAATGAGAAACAAGAGGCAAATAATTTAAAATGCGATAATGAGAAATTGTTTAACACAAAGCTCGTTTGGTACATCATATTCACTAGGTGTGGTTACACAACACCACCAAAAACAATATAAAGCTTACCAATTGCTATGTTTCCGCCCCTCTCGCTTGATGCAAACACAAATTAATTGGAGTTTTGTACCATCGAATGAAATCTATTCGCGGTATGAATTTGTTCGAATAATAAACCATATTCCCTTATTTTTATCGACAGAAGTTGATATATTCTTATATTTAATGTTTAGTTATGAAGCGTTTTAACTCTACAGTAGTTCTCTTGCACCTGTGCTTCTTTGGTTTTAGCCAAAAGTTTGTAGAGCCCGACAAAATGAAGTCGTTTAACATAACGGTTAACTATCCGGAGTACACGGTAAAATTACCATTTGCTAAAGTTTTGTTCTTTTTTACATAAATAAGGAGGGCTAAAGTTTTTGTTCATAATCAAGTAGTTTAACGTTAAAATTATTAATATGCTTGCATGCCAACAAGACGTATAATTTTTGTAGTGCTTGAAAACAAGCTTCTAAGTTGTTCCAGCGACCTATTTCCTAAAATAGCAATGGGTGATAAATAGGTCACTTACGTAATAAGATTTGGTGCTTTTAAATGCTATTGATAGAAACAAAAAACGCTGTAATTCATAGGATTTACAGCGTTTTGCTTTTGTTTGAAAGTGTTCTTGCGGAGAAAGAGGGATTCGAACCCTCGATACAGTTTCCCGTATGCATGTTTAGCAAACATGTCCTTTCGGCCTCTCAGGCATCTCTCCAACTCTGTTATCATAAACAAAGAAAGCAAATGTAGCGTTTATTTTAATTTATTAAAACTTAATCATAAAATTATTTTTTTAATTATATTAGGTGCATGAAGTCCCCGAACCTGGTTGTTTTTCTGCTCGCTCTCCTAAGCATTTTATCATGCCATAAAAATATTCCCAACAATAACCTTGTGGTTCATATTGTGGCTGAACCCGACGATATGCACCCAACAAACGGTGCATCTGCAATAAGGGCCGAAATACAGCTTTACACGCACATGAGCCTTTTACGCCTTAATTACAAAACCGGAGAACTTATTCCCTGCCTCGCCAAAAACATGCCCGTTGTTTTAGATAATGGTTTGAAATACCAATACATATTAAAAGAAGACGCAACTTGGGATGACGGCCAAACCATTACAGCCACCGATATAGAATTTACTGCCAAGGCCAGTAAGTGCCTGTTAACAAACAACCCTGCCGTAAAATCGTATTGGGATAACATTAGTAAAATTGAATGCGACGCTATTAACAAAAAAATGTTTACCGTAATAATGAAAAAACCTTATATTTTAAATACATGGTTCTGGACTGATTTTCCTATCATACAACAAAATTATTACGATGAAAATCACACCCTGCAAAAGTACACCTTCGATCAACTTTGTGACTCCGCATTTCTGAAAAATAAAAAAGATATTGCTTTGTGGGCTGCATCTTTTAACGATACAAAAAATTATACTGATCCATCCCATATTAGCGGTGCGGGCCCATACAAATTATCGAAATGGGATAAAGGCGTAAGTATGACCCTTGAAAAGAAGGAAAATCATTGGACAAAAAATTATCCGAACGAACCGTATTGCGCGGCTAATCCCGATAAAATAATCTTTAAGGTCAATACTAATAACGCCTCAACCGTGCTTGAATTAAAAAGCAAATTGGTTGACGTTTCCACGCAGATGGACTTTTCTTCGTTTTTGGAACTATCAAAAGATAAAAAATTCACAGACAATTACGTCACAAAATTATGCGAGACATATAACTACACCTATGTATGCATGAATGTAAAGCCCGACGGACTAAAACATAAAAATATTTTTACTGATTTGGCGGTGCGGCGCTCCATGGCAATGCTAATTCCTTACGATCAAATTAATAAAACAATTTACGAAAACAAGGTGAAGCGGATTACAGGACCGGTTTCGTCATCAAAAAACGAAAACAACGCAAACTTAAAATTAATAGAATATAATGTAGCACGCGCTACAAAATTGCTTAAGGACGCCGGTTGGGTAGACACCGATAACGATGATGTTTTGGACAAACTAATTGGGCATGAAAGAGTAAAACTTGAGTTTGACCTGAATTTTATGAATACACAAAAGCAATGGGAAGATATTGCCAAACACATGAGTGAAAGTATGCAGAAAGCTAAAATCTTTGTAAGATTAAATCCATTAGATTACAGCAATTTTGTAAACGCTTGCCTTACACACGATTTTGATATGAGCATTGGTGCGTGGCAAGGAAGCGCGCAGCCTGAAGATTTTTCGCAGTTATGGTCAACAGCCTCTTGGCAAAATAATGGATTAAATTTTTCTGGGTTTGGCAACGCCGCAAGTGATGGGTTAATTGATAGTATGAATTGTTGTGTTAATGAACAGAAACATAAAATTTTATCGATGAGGTTTCAACAGCTGGTTTATAATGAACAACCTTACATATTTATGTTTTCTCAAACGCGGAGAGTTGTTGTAAATAAAAAATGGAACAACCTGCAAATATTTACAGAATATCCCGGCGTGCTACTTAATACATTAAGTTTAAACAAACAATAATGTTTTATTATATCCTAAAACGGATTGCCGGTTTTATTCCAACTCTGGTTATCGTTACACTTTTAGGATTTATTTTACTTGTAAATTCTCCCGGCGATGCGGTTGAGATGCTGGTTAATCCTTTAAAAAATGCACACGCCAACGCATCAGATATTACAAAACAGAAAAAAATAGTGCGCCATCAATTAGGACTCGACCTTCCGTTATTTTATTTTTCTGTTTCTCGGGTTTCAGAACCTGATACTTTATACAAAATATTCGAGAGGCAAAATTTATTAGTTTACCGTTTTTTACTTCAAAAATGCGGGAACGCACTGGCAGTTCATAATTACCTCTCTCAATTAAACCTTACATCACGGTTAATTGCTGCTGCCGGGCAAAAAAGGCGTTTTAGCGATAAGGCCTTTTCAGAGAATGATGTAATTTGGCTCAACGAAAAAAGACGCGCATTAAAAAATTTGCTTTACGAAACAAACGAAAACAATATTTCAATTCACTTTAACACATTAATTCAAAATCATGAAACAAGATTTAAATTTGTAACGCAACATTTTTTAAATTTGCAACGGGCGTACACTAATTTAGAGTTATCAGAAACAAAATATAAAAATTATCTTCCCAAATTTGTTTGGTATGGATTTGAAAACCGCTACCAAAAATGGCTCGTAGGCAACGAAAGTAGAAACGGCATCGTTGGCGGAAATTTTGGAATTTCATACATAAAAAACGAACCGGTGATAAATATCATCCAAAGTAAAATAGGTTGGTCGCTGTTATTTTCAATTCTTTCCATCATCATCGCGTATTTTATTAGCATTCCGCTCGGAATTAAATTTGCCGCTGCACCTAACAACAGAATAAATAAAATTACTGAGGTTGTTTTATTTATTCTGTACTCAATGCCGTCGTGTTTTGTTGGTGTTTTATTATTAATGTTATTTGCCAACCCCGATGTTTTTCCTTTTTTTCCCCCTTCGGGTATTAAGCCGGTAGGCGGGTATGACGATGGAGCAAATTGGGTGGATAAAATTATTACTACGTTACCTTACCTAATTTTACCGTTGGTTTGTTATACATATTCGTCGGTAACATTTTTAACAAGGCTCACGCAAACGGCAGTAAGCGAACAGTTAGGTTTTGATTACATCAAAACTGCAATGAGCAAAGGCCTCAGCAATAAAAAAGTAGTTTGGAATCACGCTGTAAAAAACAGTATGCTCCCGCTAATAACGGTTTTTGCAGAGTTGTTTCCGGGTATTATTGGCGGTTCAGTAATTATTGAAAGCATTTTTTCAATACCCGGTCTGGGTCTCGAAACAATTAAAGCCATTAACGCTAAAGATTATCCCATAGTTGTGGGAGTAATTACATTAACAGCTGTTTTCACGATGTTCGGTTATTTATTGGCCGACGTACTTTACGCAATTGTTGACCCACGTATAAAGTACAAAGCATGAGTAACTACAATAAATATTTGTTTTTTAGAAATGGTTTTAGAGGAAACCGTACGCTGAAAATTGCCCTGAAAACCATTCTCATTTTTTTTGTTATTGCAGTTTTTGCGCCACTGCTTGCTAACGACAGACCTCTGTTTTGCCAGTATAAAGGCAATTGGTTGTTTCCCGCGTTTTCTTTTAAAAACAAATTTGCTGTTTCGGTAACCGAAACGATCGACTATAATATGGGCGAAGATTGGAAAAATTTTAATGCTCAGGTTATTATTTTTTCACTGTGTGCATACTCGCCAAAAACAATGGATGCGGTAAACGCGCCAAGGAAAAGTCCTTTTGAAAAACAATTTTTGCTTACAAAAAATACAGAATTAACGAGCATTCCTTTTAGGTTCAGGCATTGGTTAGGAACAACTCAAAACGGCAACGATATTTTTTCGAACTTAATTTTCGGTTGCAGAATAGCACTATTTGTTGGAATATTTAGTATGGCGATTGCCGCGCTGGTGGGAGTTTTTCTTGGTTGCATCAGCGGTTATTTTCAAAATCATAAAATTAAAGCCGGCTTATTCGAAATGATGTTTTTGAGTATAGCTGTTTTTTTTGTGTTGTTTTTTTGGTTGGTAGTAAACTCTAATGCGTCGAATTTTCCAATCATTTTTAATTTTTTGAAAGTGGGAGGTACTCTTTTATTTATTTTCTGTTTTGTTTATTCAGGTCGCATGACCGATAAATTATTTGGTATTGAAAAGCGCTTTTCGTTTCCTGTTGATTCGTTAATATCAAAAAGCATTGAAGTATTAAACTCCATACCAGCCTTGCTTTTAATTATCGTAATGGCGTCTTTAGCCAAACCTTCTTATACTCTGTTGGTGTTAATTATAGGCTTGTTAAGTTGGACCTCCTTTGCAAGAATTACTCGCACTCAAATACTAAAAGAAAAACAACTCGATTATGTACTTGCATGCAACGCTTTAGGCTTTAGCGATTTTAAAATAATTGTGAAACATATTTTGCCAAACATATTGCCCGTAATTTACGTTCAGTTGGCTTTCGGTATTGCGGGTGCTGTTTTAGCGGAAGCTTCGTTATCGTTTATTGGAGTAGGTGTACCAATCAATTCGGCTTCATGGGGAAATTTGTTGAATGAGGGCCGCGATAATTTTAATGCGTGGTGGTTAATTGTTTTTCCGGGTTTGTGTCTTCTTACATTAATTTTTTCCTACAACACAATTGCCAAAGAGCTCAGTAGAAAAAATGTAGGTGAAAACGTTAGTCTGCAAAAAAATGAAATTTAATCCGTCAGTACTATTTTTTTAATAAATACATTGAATATGCTTTCTATTTTTTCTTCTATTCTCAAAAAGTAAATACCTTTACTGTAATCAGTCAGGTCGATCTTTACCGTTGGTTCGTAAACAGAGGTGCTAAATATTTCACTACCTGTTGCGCTTAGTAAAGTAAGTGCCAAATGATGCGGAGTATTTTCGAAAGCAATAGTGATGATACCGTTTGAAGGGTTTGGAAAAATTTTAATTTCTCCAGCAGACAATATTTCTTTAACGCCGACACCGTTAACATTGGTTGAATTAAAAAAAGCAAGTCCGCCCGCATGATTGCCAAGTACTAAATCTTTTCGGCCATCGTTGGTCACATCTTCATACGCGGGCGCGCATCGCGTTCCCTCATTAATTTTGAACAACATGGTATCCGCGCGATTAAAATTCCCTATGAGGTTGTTATCTATCTGATCATAAAAATACATTGCTCCCGATTCGCTGCCAACAATTAATTTAGTAACACCCGAAGCATCAAAAGCAAATGGCATACTGTAACCGGAAACGAAATTAATCGGTCGCACATCAACATTGCCTAACGATGCGGTTTGCAAAACAAAATTTGCAGAAGCAGTTGTTCCGATGTTTTTATAGTATGCAATTTTTCCATTCTGCGATCCGATTAATAGATCCAGTATTCCGTTTTTATCCAAATCGTACAATTGCGGGTAAGCGTAATTACCTACATCAATTGATTTATAATTTGCAATGTGATTGCTAAATACAGCTGTACTTCCTACTCCCGCCGTATTTTCAAAAAAGTGTAGTTGTCCGTTTCCATCGCCTACTATTAAATCTTTATCACCGTCGCCATCCAAATCTCCGAAAGTTGGAGCCATAGAAAAAACATTATATGCAGATAATGTTTGATAATCGCGCGTTATTAATGAATACGAGGGCGAAGTAAGGCTTCCTGTATTTTTATAAAATGCAAGTTTTGCTTTGTTTGTTCCACCAGTATAATACCCTAAATTTCCTACTATTAAATCTTTCTTGCCGTCCGCGTCAGCATCAAAAAAAACAGGGTAAGCGCCTTCGCCTAATTCAATCATGTCTTCCTGCAAAAAGTTTTTTTTCTGTAATGAAAAGTTTACAGTTTGAGTTGGTGATGTGTTTTGATAGTACCAAACA
>JAYTBK010000414.1:0-7451 GCA_043737035.1 Bacteroidota bacterium
CCACAACCTTCGCCGCCCGATTACTCAAATACAAAGTATTGGGCCGCTTTGCCTGATAAAAAAGATAGTGCGGACTTTGAACTTCTGCAATGGGGAATACGCGACAACCAAAAAGTTGCGAAGGCTGACGTATTTTTTATTGCGCCAACCAATTATTTGAGCGGTTTTAGATGGAATGTAAGTGTCGATGATTCTTCGGCAAATGCTTTAACTGATAATATTAGTTGCAAATTTTTGGCGAGCGCGTTTAATGGTAGTTGCAAAGTTTATGTACCGCGATACCGTACTGCCATATTGTATGCTTATTTTGCAACCGATAAAAATGCACGGCGCGCTTTTGGTTTGGCTTACAGTGATGTAAAAACTGCATTTTTGTATTATATGAAGCACTACAACCATGGCCGACCAATTGTAATTGCCTCACATAGTCAGGGAACCGATTATGCCGTTAGATTGTTGAAGGATTATTTTGACAGAGATACTGTATTAAAATCAAAACTCGTTGAAGCCTATATAATTGGCCGGCCTGTTTATGATACTACCTTTAAACAAATTTTACCTTCTTACACACCAACGCATACTGGTGGGTTTGTGGTGTGGAATACAGTGTCTTATCATACAAACACTTTTTTTAGTCAACCAGTTGGAAAAGTTATTGGAATAAATCCTTTAACCTGGAATGGCGATACAACTTATGTTCCAAAGTCTTGCAACCGAGGAAGCCTGCCTTTTACTGGCAAACATATTGACACCGGGCTTATTGATGCAAAAGTTGCACGTTCCGGTTTTTTGTGGGTTCACGCTCCTGATAAACCTTCAGACGATTACCCAGCATTAAACTCTTTTTATTACCATAAAGATGACTACAATTTTTTTTACATGAACATACGCGAAAATGTTGAAGATCGTATAAAAGCCTATTTTTTGAAGCATAAAGGGAAAACTTAGAAAAAATAGTTGATTATATTTAAAGATAAAAAAAATAACAACTGATTGGCCAATTGCCTTAAAACCTCTTCTAAAAAAATATAAAGGGAAGAAACATCCGTTCGAATACAATAGCATTTACCAGCTTTTGGCGATGGTGGTACTTTCGGTTCAGGATTCTGATAAACATATCAATGAAATAACACCCTTATTTTTTCGCTACCACGCTTTCTCTAACGAAGGCAACCCCCGAAACGTTAGTTCCATATTTAAAATCGGTTCGTAATAATCGGAACAAAATTAATTGTTTATTGAACATAGCGGCAGAGATTAAAACAGATAAAAACATACCGTTAACAATGGGAACGTTAAACGAGTTAAAAGGTATTGGGAGGAAATCGGCAAATGTTATTATGCGTGAGGCGGGTGTTAAGGCTGAAGGAATCATGGTTGACTTGCATGTTGTGCGTGTAGTGCCAAGCCTTAGAATTGCAAAAAGCGCCAATCCCAAAATGATTGAAGAGGAATTAATGGCTATTCTACGTCATAAAATTTGGTCAGAGTTAGGAATGGCAATCTCTCAATTGGGTAGAGAAACTTGCCGGCCAACTAATCCTAAAAATGATGAGTGTGTATTGAACACGAACTGCGAATATTGCAGCTTAAAAATGAGAAAAGAAAAAAGCGTAAAATTAATTAAAGTCGTAAAAAAAAACTTCTAATAGGTAAGGGTGCAAACAGTCAGTTTTTTCTACTTATTGTTTTTTCATTAATTGCATAGCGTCACTTTCAATAACGTAGTTTCCTTTTTGATTACTGTTCATAAAATGGACCATTGATTTAGCTACCAACACATCGGTTATTGCTTTGTATTTTAAAGGTATGGCGAACGACAACCTTGTCATAAAAAAAGTGGCGATTTTTTCTCCAAGCCTAAATTCTTTCCGATTGCCTAATAACAAAGATGGTCGGAAAATACACGAAGTTTCAAAATGTAACTTTCCAACCGCGCTTTCCATTTCACCTTTGGTTTTTGAATAAAAATTAGAAGAGGTTTCGCTTGCACCCATCGAAGATATCACTGCAAATTGTTTGCACGATTTTTTTGCCAGCATAGCAGACTCTACAACATAAGTATAGTCAACCTTGTAGAAATTTTCTTTGCTTCCGGCAGTTTTTATCGTCGTACCCAAACAACAATAAATTTCATCCGCATCAAAATGCGTTGCATCACCATTATTGAAATCGTAAACTATTTGCGTGAGCTTAGTGTGAACAACCGACGTTTTTTTTCTTACTAAAATTATAATCTCCGAATAACGTTTATCGGCAATTAGTAATTGGGTAAGTTGCGTTCCAATTAATCCGGTTGAACCTAAAACGATGGCTTTTTTCATAATTAATTTGTATAGGGGCAAACGTTAATTGATCATTTCTAAAAAAGCATCCTCATTAATTATTTTAATATTGAGCGATTCGGCTTTCTTTAATTTTTCCGGCCCCATGTTTTCACCTGCTAAAATATAACTTGTTTTTTTTGAGATTGAGCCTGTATTTGTACCACCGTTATTTTCTATCATTTCTTTGTATTCGTCGCGGCTATGCTTGGTAAATAAACCGCTTATGACAAAGGCTAAGCCTTTTAATTTTTCCGTGCCATTATGCTGTAGCTCTTCGCTTAGGGAAAATTGTAAGCCCGCGTGTTTTAAGCGATTAATAATTGCAGTGTTTTTTTGATCTGCGAAAAATTGATCAATACTTACAGCAATGGTTTCACCAACCTCATCAATACTCAACAATTCTTCGTGAGTCGAGTTTCCTAACACATCAATCGAAATCATTTTTTTTGCAATTTTTTTAGCTGTAGTCTCTCCTACATGTCTTATTCCTATGGCGTATAAAACCCTTTCAAATGGGATTTCTTTACTTCTTTCGAGTCCAGCAATTAGATTGTTGGCTGATTTTTCGGCCATGCGTTCAAGCGAAAGAAGTTGTTCCTTTTTTAAATCGTAAAGATCCGCTATGTTTTTTACGAGTCCGTTTTTATACAATTGTGCAATTGTTTCTCCACCAAGGCTATCAATATTCATGGCTTTACGTGATACAAAGTGTTCCATCTTTCCGAGTACCTGAGGCGGGCATTCATTTTCATTTTTACAAAAATGGTTTGCTTCATCGGTATTGCGTTGTAACTCGCTGCCACATTCGGGACAATGATCAATGTAAATTGTTTTACTACTATTGGTTTTTCGTTTGCTCAAGTCTACACCAATAATTTTTGGAATAATTTCTCCGCCTTTTTCTACAAAAACCTGATCTCCAATGCGCACATCTAGTTTTTCAATAATATCCGCGTTATGAAGCGATGCTCTTTTTACTGTTGTGCCGCCAAGTGAAATCGGTTTTAAATGAGCAACCGGTGTTACTGCTCCCGTTCGGCCAACCTGATAAGTTATCGCTAACAGTTCAGTGCTTACTTGTTGCGCTTTAAATTTATAAGCAATTGCCCAACGCGGTGATTTGGCGGTGAAACCAAGGTTTTTCTGTTGCCGGTAGTTGTTTACTTTAATCACTATTCCGTCGGTATCAAATGGCAAATCAAATCGTTTTTTATCCCAGCTATTTATAAAATTAATCACTTCATTTATACCGCTGCACAGTTTTGCATCGTTCGAAATTTTAAATCCCCAAGATTTTGCGGCTATCATACTTTCAAAATGCGAACCGTAAGCAAGGGTTTCTCCGAGCAGATTATATAGAAAACAATCGAGCTTTCGTTTGGCTACTAAAGCAGAATCCTGCATTTTCATTGTTCCTGAAGCTGCGTTTCGGGGATTTGCCATCAGTGTTTCTCCAATCTCTTCTCGCTCTTTGTTAATCGCCTCAAATACCGGACGCGGCATAAAAACCTCACCTCTTATTTCAAAATGTTGCGGAAATTTTCCCTGCAATTGAAGTGGAATTGATTTTATGGTTTTTGCGTTTGTTGTTACTTCATCGCCCCACACGCCGTCGCCGCGAGTAATAGCCTGTATAAGTTGTCCGTTTTCGTATATCAGACTTATTGATAAACCATCGAATTTTAATTCGCACACATATTCTATTTCGTTGTCATCCGCTCCAATCGTTGCAATTCCCAAAGCTTCTTTTACTTTTCTATCAAAGTCAATCATGTCCTCTACACTATAGCTATTGCTGAGCGATAGCATAGCGTATTGATGTTTAACCGGCTTAAAGGTTTTTGTAATCTGGCCGCCCACACGTTGGCTTGGAGAGTTTGGTGACCGATATTCAAGAAATTGTTTTTCGAGGTCGATTAGGCTTTCTAATAATTTGTCGAATTCAAAATCAGAAACTGTGGCGTTATCTAAAACATAATAATTGTAATTATGTTTTTCTATTTCAACAGTTATTTTTTGTATTCTTTCTTTTGCTTCGGTAGCTGTCATGCGGTTGTAATTCTTTAACAAAATTGTTATTTTTGCCTTACATAACATAGTAAATTTGTAAAAGAAATTAACACCATTGAAATTTATTTTTTTTAAAATATTATTTTTCTTTAATGTGTTCACCTACGTGTTTTCTTCAGTAGGCATTTGTTTGGTTGCCCATTATTGCGATGGTTCGTTAGAAGAAGTTGCGTTGTTTTCTAAACCTGCTTCGTGTTGCGGCGGCGGCGATTTGGAAAATGAAAAAGATTGTTGTACGAATGATAGTAGACACGTTTCTTTTCAAAAAGATTTTACGTTTGCATTGTTTGTTTCGGTTTGTAAAACAGCAGAACAGCAATTGTTTATGGTTGATGCTGATAAACTTTATGAGATACAGAGTAGAAGTATTAGCAAAATGTTTTGTTTAGCTCAGAAAAAAAATGTTCCTCCAAATATTTTACAAAACGATATTGTTGATGCGACTGTTTTAAAAATTTGATTCGTATGGTTGCCATTTTGTTGGTATTTAATCCATATTTAAATTAATTAAAAACATATCCATGAAAACAATTCTTATCATCATCATCAGTCTATTTACAACTTTTAAATTTCAAGCACAGTCAACTGTTGTTACATCTACGTTATCGGTAAAAGGTAATTGCGATGAATGCAAAGAGCGAATAGAAAACGCCGCGGACATTAAAGGTGTAAAAACGAGTGTCTGGGACGAAAGCAAACAGGCGCTTACAGTTACCTACGATACCAAAAAAGTAAATCTTGCTCAAATAGAAAAAGCGATTGCAAAATCGGGTCACGAAACTTTAAATCAAAAAGCCGATACGAAAGCGTACAACGGTTTACCGACGTGTTGCAAGTATCAGGACGAAAAATGTAAGAAAAAATAGCAATGATGAAAAAGTTGTTTTTTTCTCTTACGGGGATGTTTTTTGCATGCTTTAGTTTTGCTCAGATTAAAGGCTGTGTTATAGAAATTGGCAGTGGAAGAGATACCACGTTTATTCCCGGTGTCATATTATTTTGGAAGGACACGCAGTTAAATACGGTAAGTAATGAACGCGGCTTCTTTTCTCTAAATTCCTCCATTCAAACCAATGAGCTTATTGTTCGTGCCACTGGTTATACCGATGACACACTCAGAATTAAAGACACAACAAAATTTTTGACGTTAATATTAAAAAGCGGAATTAATTTAAATGAGGTGGATGTGGTTTACCAGAGTAGTGGCACTGAGTTGAGTTACATGAATCCAATAAAGATTGAAACTTTGAACGAACGCTCTTTAATGAAAGCGGCGTGTTGTAATTTATCAGAAAGTTTTGAAACTAACCCAAGCGTTGACGTTAATTTTGCTGACGCCATAACGGGTACAAAGCAAATTCAAATGCTTGGCTTATCCGGCCAGTACGCGCAAATTACAAAAGAAAATATGCCGTATATGCGTGGTTTGGCAAACGGTTATGGTTTAAGTTTTATTCCGGGCACTTGGATACAATCGATTCAATTGAGCAAAGGCGCAGGTTCGGTAATTAACGGTTACGAAAGTTTTACCGGGCAAATAAATACCGAACTTCAAAATCCGGAAACATCCGACAGGTTAAATTTTAATACATACGTAAATGAAAATGGCCGTAACGAATATAATTTAAATGTGAAGCAGCGTTTCAATCCAAAATTTTCGGCAGGTGTTTTGTCTCACGCGAGTTTTAATCCTTTAATACAGGATCTTAATAAAGATGGTTTTGCAGATATTCCTGAAGGCAGGCAGTATAACGTTATGAACAAATATAGTTATAACAGCGGTAAAGGTTTTGAAGCGCAATTTGGAGGGTCGTATCTAACAGATAATCGTAAAGGCGGGCAGTTTAGAACAACGGTGCCGAGTGATACCTCTAAACTCTATCAAATAGAAATAAATAATGCTAAGTGGGAACTTTACAGCAAAACCGGTGTTGTATTTAAAAACAAACCGGGCACAAGCATGGGATTGCAGTTGTCTTATTTAAATCACGAGCAGGATAATATTTACGGACCAAACAGTTACAAAGGTTTGCAAAAAACATTTTATGCAAATTATATTTTTCAGGGCATAATTAAAACAACCGCTAATACTTATAAGTTGGGAGCAAGTTATATGAATGATCGTGTGGACGAGGCATACCGATTGTTTAAATACGTGCGGAATGAAAAAGTGGGTGGCGCTTTCGTAGAATTTGCCCATAACACCGGCGAAAATTTTAATGTGGTGGTGGGTGTAAGGGCCGATTACCATAATTATTATGGTTTATTTTTTACGCCTCGTTTACACTTGCGTTATGCGCTAAATGAAAATAAAACAGTTTTTAGAATAAGTGGTGGACGCGCTTTAAAAACTGCTAATATTTTTTCAGAAAACATGGCGTATATGGCATCGTCGCGCGATTGGATTATTAAAAGCAGCGACCTGAATATGCCCTACGGTTTAAAACCGGAAGTTGGCTGGAACTATGGCTTGAATTTTACTCAAAAAATGAAATTAAATTATAAAGATGCGTATGTAACAGTTGATGTTTATCGTACGGATTTTGTGCAACAAGTTGTAGCCGATTTGGATGCCAATACTCAACAGGTTATTTTTTATAATCTAAACGGGCCATCCTTTTCTAACACTGGTCAATTGGAATTTGGCTGGGAAGTACGCAAACGCCTAAATATAAAAACTGCTTACCGTTATGTGGATACGAAAGTAAAATATCAAACTAGTTTATTGCAAAAGCCTTTTGTATCAGCACATAGAGCATTTATAAATATCGGTTACGAAACAAAAAACCGGCATTTTTTGTTTGATGCAACGTTACAATACAATGGTAAAAAGCGCCTGCCTCAAACACAAAAAAATCCTATAGATTATCAAAGGCAATCATACTCGCCCGATTTTTATAATGTGTTAGCTCAAATAACGTATGTTACAAAAATTAAACGTGCCGACTTTAATATTTACCTCGGTGTTGAGAATGCACTAAATTATAAACAAACAAACCCAATAGTAGCGAGCGACGCACCGTTTAGCAAATATTTTGATGCGAGTATGGTTTG
>JAYTBK010000415.1:0-2985 GCA_043737035.1 Bacteroidota bacterium
GGTGGAAGTGCAGATACGATCTGTTAGAATGGACGAACTTGCCGAAATGGGATACGCCGCACATTGGAAATATAAGGATGCTGCGGCCGAAAAAGAAAGTAACCTCGAAAATTGGTTGCGTAGAATTCGCGAATTGCTTGATAATCCCGATCCTAATGCATTAGAATTTATTGATGATTTTAAACTTAATTTATTTGCCGACGAAATATTTTTATTTACGCCAAAAGGTGAAATGCGCACCTTACCTGTTACTGCAACTGCGCTCGATTTCGCCTTTGAAATACATACAAAAGTTGGCGAGCATTGTATTGGCGCAAAAGTAAACCACAAATTGGTTCCGTTGAGTTACCAATTAAAAAGTGGCGATCAGGTAGAGATTTTAACGTCAACAAAACAAACACCAAAAGAAGATTGGGTTGGATATGTTGTTACCGCGCGCGCGAAATCAAAAATAAAAAGTGCTTTAAAGGAAACGCGACGTAAAATAGCTGACGAGGGAAAAGAATTACTTGAGAAAAAATTTTATAAATGTAAACTCGATTATACTTTACAAAATGTAAATGAATTTGTTACTTTTTTAAAAATGCCGTCGTCGGGAGAATTATTTTACCGCACGGCATTGGGGAATATTGATATTAAAGAAATAAAAGAATTTGTTGAGTTCAAACATCATCCTGAGAAATTTAAACCTAAAAAGAAAGAAAATAAAATTGAAGAACTGGTAACCAATGTTCGCGGCAGTTCGGATATGCTAGTAATTGGTGATGACATGCAAAAGCTCGATTACGGACTCTCGCCATGTTGCAGCCCAATACCGGGCGATGATGTTTTTGGTTTTGTCACAGTTAACGAAGGCATAAAAATTCATAGGGTTAATTGTCCGAACGCTGTAAAATTACTTTCCAATTACGCATATAGGGTTGTAAAAGCAAAGTGGAACAACGATCATCTAATATCGTTTTTAGCGGGCATCAAAATAATGGGTACCGATGAAATAGGATTGGTAAATAACATCACAAAAATTATTTCAAGCCAATTAAATATTAACATGCGTTCTATTAGTTTTGATACAGAAGATGGAATTTTTGAAGGAACGATTATGGTTTTTGTGCATGATGCCAAACATTTGAACCATTTAATTAATAACATGTTAAAGGTGAAAGGCGTAACAAGTGTTACCCGCATTGATAATAACCAAACACAGGAAGGAATAGAAAAATGACACAGGAAATTAAAGATGCAGTAGAGAAAATTTTAACGGATTACCTCGAAAAAAATAAACACCGCAAAACATCGGAACGCTTTGCAATATTAAACGAAATTTATTCGCACGAAGGCCATTTCGATATTGAAGGTTTATACGTGATGATGAAAAATAAAAAATACCGCGTTAGCCGCGCAACTTTATACAATAACATTGAATTATTACTCGAAGCGAGACTTGTTGTGAAACACCAGTTTGGCAAAAACCTTGCACAGTTTGAAAAAGCTTATAAATTTAAACAGCACGATCATTTAATTTGTAGCGATTGCGAAAAAGTTTTTGAATTTTGTGATCCGCGCATCGTACAAATTCAAAAAATGGCTGAAGACATACTCAACTTTGATGTCTTTCACCATTCGCTTAATTTTTTTGCCAAATGTCGCAAATTAAAAGAACACGGCGCTTGCGAGCATAAACCCATAAAAGCAACGCTTTTGCCTCAATAGGTTTTATATTGATACTTTACTAACTTAGCGGTAATAAAATTAATTGTTATGGTGTTTGATTATAATATTGCCGAAGAAAATAATTGCCAGATCGTACAACTCAGTGGTGAGTTAATTGATAAACATCAGGCCCTTGATCTTATTAAAGCAATAGACGAGCAACTCGAACTCGGTAAGATAAAATTAGCTATTGATCTTTCTGGATTAAAATACATGAACAGCAGTGGCTTAAATGTACTCATCCAAATTTTAACTAAAACCCGCAATAAAGGCGGCGAAAGTGTAGTTTATAATGTCAGTAAAAAAGTGAATGAACTTTTAATTATTACAAAGCTAAATACACTTTTTAAAGTATCCGAAACAAAAGAAGAAGCGTTAAGTAAATTGGTTTAATTGGTTTCGGTTATTGTTTTACAAGCCTTATACACCATTTGAAATACATCCTCAAAACCTTGTTCTCCTTCAAAATACGGATCAGGAACTTCATTTTTTTGACTAGGTTCCATAACATTTAATAAAAGATCAACTTTGTTTTTTTGCGTCTGGGTTTTAGCAAGGGCTAACACATTGTTCAAATTGCTTTTGTCCATCACATAGATGCAATCAAATACCTCAAAATCCTCTGTCGTAAATTGTCTAGCTACTAACGCGCTAAGGTCGATGCCATTTTTTGCGGCGTTTGCAATAGTTCGTTTATCCGGATGTTCGCCAACGTGGTAGTTTGCTGTTCCAGCCGAATCAACTTTTATTAATAATTTGTGATCTTCAATCAGTTTCAACATAATACCTTCGGCCAACGGCGACCGACAAATATTTCCCAAACAAACCATTAATATTTTTTTCATTGTTTTGAACTTGCATTTTTAAATTATTTATTTTTTTCAATTTTACTAAAAAAAACAAACTGGTTTATCCTTATTATCCTATTAACTTATGCCTTGGTAAAAGTTTATTTTATTAAAAATCTTTTCAGACTGTCCTGCCTTCGCAGCCGTTATTTCAATAATAATCATTAGCTAATTCAATATGTACACATTATAATTTTGGCCTACACCCTAAGTAGTTTCATTATTTCCTACCGGCACAAACTCGCTCTTTTCTGCATAGAAAGCTGTTTTCGTGAACAGGCTTACGATCATTTCGGTTGTTAATGTTGTGGCTTCAGTAGTATATTTTAAAAAAATAGTTTCTTCCATTACTGCATATGCCATCGAACTTAAACCATAATTTTTTTGCAATAAGTTCAGCATAAAATTTTCACGGTTAATGGTTGGT